>CAZHQM010000226.1:0-1544 GCA_964534155.1 uncultured Oxalobacter sp. | reverse complement strand
CTCTGGCGGTCTGAACTCTTTGATAAAAGGATTGCCCGTGGGGGCTATCTTGACCTCCATGGATTCATCATCTGTTGAGTTGCCGGTGCGTTTGTGTGTTGTTGGACAGTCTTGGGAATGGGATGGTGTTCGGTTTGATGTGTTGTATCCAGATAAATCAGACTATTTTAATAAAAATAGAAACAATGATTTAAGTTGTGTAATTAAAGTTACTGATGAAAATCATTCTTTGCTGCTGACAGGGGATATTGAGCATAAGACGGAGGCTGACCTGACGCGGGTATATGGGAAGCGATTGAAATCAGATGTCTTGATTGCCCCTCATCATGGTAGTGCGACATCATCATCTTGGCCATTTCTTTTGGCGGTGAAACCAAAATATTCAATTTTTCAGGTTGGTTATCGAAATACGTACCATCACCCCCATATCCAGACAATCAACAGATATGCTCTGGCAGGTGTTCAGTTCTTCCGTTCAGATTTAGATGGTGCGGTTCTTGTGGATTCTTCAATCTCAGGAATATCGGTTCAGGGTATCCGTTCAAGGCAGAGGCGGTTCTGGCATTTTGATAACTTGAAAAAGTAATTCAAAAGATCTTCCAATTCATTGAAAATAAATATATAAATTGTTTATATTGTTTGGTTGTATCTTATTTGACTAGATGATTTTAGGAGTGGGCAGGGGTGCGCTCTTTGCTTAGAAAAGTTCGATGTCTTGCTACTCTCTGTCTGACACTGAATTGCCTTCTTTTGAGGTATAATTAGACTTTCCCGCAATGTGCTTGTGCACCTTATAAAAATGACCAAATACGTATTTGTCACTGGTGGCGTTGTTTCTTCCCTTGGCAAGGGGATTGCCGCCGCATCTTTAGCCGCAATTCTTGAATCCCGTGGTCTCAAAGTTACGATGATCAAGTTGGATCCATACATCAACGTGGATCCTGGCACCATGAGTCCATTCCAGCATGGTGAGGTTTTTGTGACTGACGATGGGGCAGAAACCGATCTTGATCTTGGACATTATGAACGGTTTATTTCGACCAAAATGCACAAGGTCAACAATTTCACGACGGGACAGATTTATGAGTCTGTTATCCGTAAGGAACGTCGTGGTGAATATCTTGGGAAAACTGTTCAGGTTATTCCTCATATCACCAATGAAATCCAGAATTTCATTCATCGTGGCGCTAAAGGCTATGATGTTGCTTTGGTTGAAATCGGAGGTACGGTTGGTGATATTGAATCCTTGCCGTTCCTTGAGGCGGCTCGTCAGTTGAGTCTGCGAGCGGAGAAGGATTCTACTGTTTTCATTCATCTTACTCTGGTGCCTTACATTGCCTCGGCTGGTGAATTGAAGACAAAACCGACGCAGCATAGTGTTCAGAAGCTGAGAGAAATCGGTGTGTATCCTGATGCTTTGCTGTGCCGTGCTGATCGTCGTATTCCTGATGATGAGAGGGCAAAGATTTCGCTGTTCTCCAATGTCCGTGAAGATGCGGTGATTTCTGTCTGGGATGCAGATACTATCTACAAGATTCCTCAGA
>CAZHQM010000225.1:0-1570 GCA_964534155.1 uncultured Oxalobacter sp. | reverse complement strand
GCCCATGCCTGGTCGTTTGGAATGGCGACGACACCTTTCTGCCAACCGACAACCACAGTGAAGGCTTCGTGTGGTTTCAGCATTCGGGTAGTCTCGAATGCCATATCGCCAGTCATCTTGTAGTCTTCGCCCCGTTCGCCTGCCGCACCGGTGTAGGCTTTGGTCAGCAGAGGCTTTGTGCCATCAGGCAGGGTGAGGCGGAAAGATGCCTTGTCAATCGGGAAGACGACATCGAGACCGACTGCGTTGTAGTAGATCTCATCGTGTTTTTCAAGCGAACGGACGTGACCGGTTGTTTCATAGACAATCTCATAGGTGTGTTCACCTTTAGGTGCAAGAGAGTTGGCATTGCCGATTGCCATCCCTGTCATGACGCCTCGGGTTTCGGTCTTGTTGGCGATTTCCCTGCCATCGAATTTTGTTGAGATGACCTTGAAGCCGAATTTGTGGAGATCGTTTTCCCCAACACGCATCTTGACGGGATAGGTGCGGGTAATACCGCGTCTGATCCGCTGATGGTTGATGTTGACAGTGATACGCTCAGTCACGGTCATCTTGGCGTCTTTGTCGATGATGGCAGAGATGTCGTAATTGAGAATGCGTTCAGATGGTGTGGCAGTGGTGGTTTGACTTGCCGGTGCAGCATGGATTGGGGAGATGCCTGCGGTGAAGAAAGTCAGCAGTGCCAGCGAAAAGATGATCCAGAGTCTTCGGATGGCTTTCATGCAGGAATCTCCCGAGGGGTGTTTATGTGCGGTCCATCTGTTTTGCACCACAGGATGGACAGGTGTTCAGGTGTTCTGGCACATCAGCACCGCAGAATGGGCATTTCTTGGTTTTCCAGAAGTTGACATCAGGGGCAGAGGTGGCGCCTGCCTCGGTGAGTTCGAAGAAGTCAGCTTTCTTGTAGTGCTTGGTCTGGGCAACGATGCTGGATGGGAACATCTCGATCTTGTTGTTGAACTCACGGACACAGCCATTGTAGTAGCGGCGGGCTTTCTGGAGATCGTCTTCAAGATCAGCAAGGTTGTCCTGCAGCTGAAGGATGTTGCTGTTGCCACGGAGTGCTGGGTCTTTGCCGATGGCATCGAGCAGTCTGTTCAGAGAACCAGAGAGCTGAGATTCGAAGAATGCTTTCTGCTGGACTCCGTTTGCCATTCTTGCCTGTGAAAACAGGTTGGAGATTTCAGAGACCATGTCTTTTTCATGCAGCATGGAACCCTTGATGGCGTTCACCAGATTGCCGATAAGGTCATGACGGCGCTTGAGCTGGACATCGATACCGCTCCAGGCTTCTTCTTTGTAGTTTCTGTATTTGATGAGGCTGTTACCGACGATGACGTACCAGATCAGGAAGAGGATCAGGACTGCCGCAATTACACCACCAATAACCATAATTTTTTCCTTTAATGACAGGGATTTTTCTCAATGTTTTATTTTCGCCTATTTCTGCTGGATTCAGGACAATTCTGGCATTATTTTTCGGCTATTCCTTCGAGTTTCAGATGAGTTGTCTGTTTCAGATACTTGTCATGCACAGCAATGTCGATTTTCTGGACAGTAACCACGC
>CAZHQM010000224.1:0-1641 GCA_964534155.1 uncultured Oxalobacter sp. | reverse complement strand
CGGGCTCCGGTTCTTTGAACGAGCAGAAATCAAGCATGCCATCGCTTATCTGCAGCTTATCGGCAATCCAGACAACGATGCCGCCTTCATGCGGGTGGTGAATTTTCCTGCCCGGGGTATCGGCGCGCGGACAATCGAACAGCTCCAACAGGTTGCGAAAGACAACAACTGCTCGCTCTATGCGGCAATCCCGCTTATGGGTGGGCGGGCAAAGACCTTGCTCGGAGCATTCGCCCGCATCATTGAAACCAGCCGTGCTGAGGTTGTCCATCTGAATCTGCCTGACCTCATCGGCACAGTGATCAAACGCAGTGGCCTTGAACAGCATTATCAGAACCCGAAAGAAAAAGAAGGCGCAGACCGGCTGGAAAACCTTGAACAGCTTGTTTCTGCCGCCTCCCTGTTCCTGTCCGAAGAGGATTTTGACCATTCACAGCCTGCCCTCACAGCAGTTGCGATGCCAGGCGGTGAGCAGGCAAGAGACCTGCTGATGGGGTCACAGGAGGTTTTCGATGCCGATGCGGATCTCCCTCTCAATATGTCACCACTCTCGGCATTCCTGACACATGCCTCACTTGAGGCAGGCGACAGTCAGGCTGAAGAAGGAGAAGACGCCATCCAGATGATGACCGTTCATGCCGCCAAGGGGCTTGAATTCGATGCGGTCTTCATCACAGGGCTTGAGGAAAGCCTGTTTCCACATGAGAACAGCTCAACCGAGCTGGATGGTCTCGAAGAAGAACGGCGGCTGATGTATGTCGCCATCACCAGAGCCAGAAAACGGCTCTATCTGAGCAGTGCCCAGACCCGTATGCTGCATGGCCATATGCGGTATAACATTGCATCCCGCTTCATCGATGAGCTGCCTGAGGAAAACCTCAAGCGGCTGTCACCGAAAAAACAGGTCAGCATTGATACTGCTGAGTGGGGCTCTTCCTCTTACGGGAACAGCTATGGCAGTGGCTATAACAGCGGTTATGAAAACCGCTATGGCAATAACCGTTTTGGCGGTCAATCCGCTGGCAAACAGTATGCACCGAAGTCATTCCATCAGCAGAGTGAATGGCAGATTGGGGAGAATGTCTATCATCCAAAGTTTGGAGAGGGTGTCATCATCAACCTTGAAGTCCAAGGTGGCAAAACAAGGGCAAACATCAACTTCGGCAGGGCTGGCATGAAACTGCTTGACCTTTCCATCGCCAAGCTGGAACATCGATAGGTGACAAGGGAGGTTGAATGCCTCCCTTGATTTTTATATACGCCATAATGCCCCGTCAACCTTTATCTCAAAAAAGCATTTTCAGTAAAATCGTGCAGTTCACTCAAGTAAAATCATGCAGTATGTTCTAGTAAAATCGTGCGGTTCGTTGGATCAACCCCTGAAATGAAAAATCGGCCACACCGAAAATGATGTGACCGATTGGATTCTGAGATAAGGGGCTTGATCAGCGGCGGCCGAAGAGTTCTTCTGATGTAACCGTTGCGGTACCCAACTTACCGACAACAATACCGCCTGCCCTGTTCGCGATGCGGATAGCCTCATCGACCGGTTTGCCTGCACCGACCATGGTTGCAAGCGTTGCGATGACGGTATCCCCTGCACCGGAGACATCATAGACCTCACGTGCCACGGTCGGGATA
>CAZHQM010000223.1:0-1667 GCA_964534155.1 uncultured Oxalobacter sp. | reverse complement strand
GACCGTCCTGAAAAAGGCGAAAAGTCAGACAAACGTGGTGGTAATGACCGCAAAGGTGGTCGTGGCAATAACAACAGCAACTGGCAGGAAGAATCAGGCAGAAAACGTGGTTCTGGCATGAAGACCCGAGGTGGTGATGTCTCCAATGGCCGTGAAGGTGGTTGGGGTAAATCCAGGAACCGTCGTGGTCAGCAGGAACGCGAAAGCAACTTCCATCAGCCAACTGAAGCAGTCATCCATGATGTTCATGTGCCAGAAACCATTACCGTTGGTGAATTGGCTCACAAGATGGCAGTCAAGGCATCCGAAGTCATTAAAGAACTGATGAAGCAGGGTGAAATGGTCACCATCAATCAGGTGCTGGATCAGGATACGGCAATGCTGATTGTTGAAGAAATGGGCCATCGCGCACATGCAGCAAAGATTCAGGATCTGGACGAGGAACTCGTCGGCATCCTTGAAGGTCAGACTGCAGAAGAACTGCCTCGTGCACCGGTCGTTACCGTTATGGGTCACGTTGACCACGGTAAGACCTCTCTGCTCGACTACATCCGCCGTACCAAGATTGCTTCTGGTGAAGCAGGCGGTATCACCCAGCATATCGGTGCATATCATGTGAAAACTGACCGTGGCATCATTACTTTCCTGGATACCCCAGGTCACGAAGCATTTACTGCAATGCGTGCCCGTGGTGCTCAGGCAACCGATATTGTTATTCTGGTCGTTGCGGCAGACGATGGCGTTATGCCACAGACCAAAGAAGCGATTGCCCATGCACGTGCGGCAGGCGTTCCATTGGTTGTTGCAATCAACAAGATCGATAAACCGGGCGCAAATCCAAACCGTGTGACTCAGGAACTGGTTGCGGAAAATGTCCTGCCTGAAGAATATGGTGGTGATTCTCCATTCATCCCGGTTTCTGCGAAAACCGGTCAGGGTATTGATGACCTGCTGGAAAATGTCCTGTTGCAGGCAGAAATCCTTGAACTCAAGGCACCGGTCAAGACAACAGCAAAAGGTATTGTCATTGAAGCCCGTCTGGATAAAGGTCGTGGTCCAGTTGCGACCGTCCTTGTCCAGTCCGGTACCCTGAACCGTGGTGACGTCGTGCTCGCAGGTCAGGAATATGGCCGTGTCCGTGCGATGCTGAACGAAAACGCAAAAGCAATCAAAGATGCTGGTCCAAGTATCCCTGTTGAAATCCAGGGGCTTTCCGGTGTGCCTTCTGCGGGTGAAGAAATCGTTGTGCTCAACGATGAACGCAAGGTCCGTGAAATCGCACTGTTCCGTCAGGGTAAATTCCGTGATGTCAAACTGGCGAAACGTCAGGCTGCAAAACTCGAAAACATGTTCGATCAGATTGCGGAAGGCGAAATCAAGACACTGCCACTCATCATCAAGACAGACGTTCAGGGCTCTCAGGAAGCACTCTCTGGTTCTCTCCTCAAACTGTCCAATGATGAAGTCCGTGTTCAGGTTGTCCATGCCGCTGTCGGTGGCATCACCGAAACCGATGTTAACCTCGCGGTGGCTTCCAATGCCGTCATCATCGGCTTCAACACCCGTGCAGATGCACAGGCCCGCCATCAGGCAGAAACCAATGGCGTTGACATCCGCTACTACAACATCATCTATGATGCGATTGATGATGTGAAGGCGGCGATGTC
>CAZHQM010000222.1:0-1681 GCA_964534155.1 uncultured Oxalobacter sp. | reverse complement strand
CTGTCCCGTAAGCGGAGAATTGAGATTATCCACCCACATCCTTGAACCTGTCAACAGATTTCTCAAGAAATTTTGATTTTTTTCTCAAAAAACACAAAAAAATTCACTCAGCAGGCTCACAATGTCTTTTATGGACGACATGAGTGCCCAAAGACACCCCAAAAACCACATCCAATTAAATGGCATCCATAAAAAACAGATGGCTGACAAATTGCCCGCCATCTGTTTTTACATCCCGCTCAATATTATTTAGCCGCTGTCATCATCCGCTCGACATAGCGGGCAATCAGATCGATTTCAAGATTGACCGGCGCACCAGCCTTCAGATGTTTCAGTGCTGTCACTTCAACAGTATGAGGAATCAGATTGATGGAGAACCGGCACCCTGTTGCCACATCTTCCACACGGTTGACCGTCAATGAAACCCCATTCACAGCAACCGATCCCTTATAGGCAAGGAACTTACCCAGTTCACGGGGCGCTTCAATCACCAGCTCATGCGACTCGGCAATCGGCTCAAACTTCTGGACAACACCGATACCATCCACATGCCCAGATACCAGATGCCCGCCAAGGTTATCGCCCAATGCCAGCGCCTTCTCGAGATTCACCTCTCCGACACGGTCTAGCCCCGTTGTCTTGCTCAGGCTTTCGCGGGAAACATCCACCTTGAAGCCGACATCCGTCTTCTCAACCACCGTCATACAGGCGCCATTGATCGCAATCGAGTCACCGATACCCACATTCCCCATCGGCAATGCCCCGGCATCCACATCCAGACGCACCCCCGCATCCTCACCACCTGCCTGCGGTGTCACAGAGCGGATTTTGCCAACCGCCTCAATAATTCCTGTAAACATTCTTCTTTCCTTTATTACGAACGACGCACTCTGGCAAGAATACGGAAATCGCCACCAATCTCGGTGACCTCACGGATATCCAGATTGATTCGCTCATCCAGACTCGCCAAAGGCTTGAGATTCAGCATACCTCTGCCACTCCCCAAGAAACATGGCGCCATATACAGCAGCAACTCATCGACAAGCCCAGCCTGCACCAGCGCCCCCGTCAGAGTCGCCCCCGCCTCGACATGCACTTCGTTAATCTGCCGTTCAGCCAGAATCGCCATCATTTTGTTCAGATCCACCCAGCCAACATCATTGATATCTGAATAAACCTTCACACCCAGTTTCTCAAACGCCTCGATCTTCAATGGTGACGCATTGGCAGAAAAGACCCAAGTATTGCCCCCCGAAAGAATCTTTGCCTCCACCGGCGTGCGCAGACGGCTATCGACAACCACCCGTACTGGCTGACGGGCCACATCTGGCAGACGGACATTCAACTGAGGATCATCCAAAATGACTGTACCGACACCTGTCATCACCGCATCGGCCCTCATGCGCCAACGGTGACCATCCTCACGGGCGGCGGCAGAAGTAATCCATTGGCTTTCCCCATTCGGCAGAGCCGTATGCCCATCCAGACTTGCCGCAATCTTTGCCCGCACCCAAGGACGGCCACGCTCAACACGGGACAGGAAACCGAGATTCATCTCCCGAGCCTCCTGCTCCAGCACCCCACAGACCACCTGAATGCCTGCATCCTGCAGACGTTTGAAACCCTTGCCTGCACCCTGAGGATTAGGGTCTTTCATCGCAGCAACAACACAGCCAACACC
>CAZHQM010000221.1:681-1714 GCA_964534155.1 uncultured Oxalobacter sp. | reverse complement strand
ATTCAATGCATCCCGTTGAGACTCGCTACAGACAATCCGCCTGAGCTCGTTGAAATCAGGGGCGAGGTCCTGATGTACAAGCAGGATTTCCAGGACCTCAACAGCCGCCAGCGGGAAAATGGCCAGAAAGAATTCGTCAATCCACGCAATGCGGCGGCAGGCAGCCTGCGGCAGCTCGATGCCAGGATCACTGCCACCAGAAAACTGCGTTTCTTTGCCTATGGTTTGGGTGAACTGAAAGGTGCAGAACAGCCGGTATCCCAACAGGCGATGCTGGACTGGTTCAAGCGGCTTGGTCTGCCTGTCTGTCCAGAACGGCAGACAGTCAAGGGATATAAAGGGTTGATTGACTTCTTTACTGATATCCATGCCCGCAGGGATAGCCTGCCGTATGAGATTGATGGGGTTGTCTATAAGGTCAATCAGCTTGAACAGCAGCAGAAACTCGGTTTTATTGCCCATGCCCCAAGATTCGCACTGGCACATAAATTCCCTGCGCAGGAAATGCTGACAGAACTGCAGGATATCGATGTCCAGGTGGGGCGGACAGGGGCAATCACCCCGGTCGCACGCCTCAAACCGGTTTTTGTCGGTGGTGTGACCGTCACCAATGCCACACTCCACAACGAAGAGGAAATCCGACGCAAAGATATCCGTATCGGTGATACGGTTGTTGTCCGAAGGGCGGCGGATGTTATTCCTGAGGTTGTTTCATCCGTCCTTGAAAAACGCCCGGTAGATGCCCGTGAATTTGTCATGCCGACTTATTGCCCAGTTTGTGGGGCATTGATTGTCCGTCCAGAAGATGAAGCTGTTGCCCGTTGTTCAGGCGGTTGGATCAACTGCGCTGCACAGAAAAAACGGGGGCTTGAACTATTCGCTTCTCGTAAGGCGATGAATATCGAAGGGCTGGGCGAACAGCTTATTGACCAACTGGTTGATAAAGCTGTCATTCAGGATGCGGCGGATCTTTTTACACTGGATGTGTCGAAAGTCGCCGCATTGAAACACATGGCGAAAAAATCTGCCCAGA
>CAZHQM010000221.1:0-671 GCA_964534155.1 uncultured Oxalobacter sp. | reverse complement strand
AATCTTGTGGATGAATGCGAAAAGGCAAAATCCACGACTTTGGCACGTTTCCTCTATGCATTGGGCATCCGTCATGTGGGCGAAACCACTGCCAGAACCCTTGCAGAGCATTTCGGCAATCTCCCTGCTATCATATCGGCAACTGAGGAGCAGCTTCTGCAGGTTGAGGACATCGGTGGTATCGTTGCCGCATCCATCAGGGCATTCTTTACGGATGAACATTCCATGGCTTTGGTCAATCGCCTGATTGCCAACGGTGTTCACTGGAATGAGAATGAAGGCAATCAGAAAGAGCAGATACTGGCAGGCAAGAAATTTGTCCTGACAGGCACATTGCCGACCCTGACAAGAGACGATGCTTCTGAACTGATCCGTAGCTTTGGCGGAAAAGTCAGCGGATCAGTCTCCAAGAAAACAGACTACGTACTTGCTGGCGAAGAGGCTGGCAGCAAACTTGAAAAAGCCAAGACATTGGGCATTACCATTCTCACGGAAGAAGAGTTCCTGACAATGCTCAAGTCATAAGAACAGGCATAAATTAACTGAAGAAATACCATGAGCGTCAGAAAAATTCTCAAAATGGGCAGACAGCTGCTCCTTGAAGAGTCCGAACCAATCACTGAATTCAATACTCCTGAACTCCATCAGCTTATTGCTGATCTCTGGGAAAC
>CAZHQM010000220.1:0-1724 GCA_964534155.1 uncultured Oxalobacter sp. | reverse complement strand
CTTGACGACCGGGCTAGATGAACTGCCAAGTGCTGATCCTGTCATACGACAGCGGTTGGATGATGAAGCTGCAGCTATGGGTTGGCCAGCATTGCATGCCCGATTGACATCCCTTGATCCAACCACTGCTGAACGCCTGAAACCCACTGATTCACAACGCATCCAGCGTGCACTTGAAATTATTGAACTGACGGGCAAGCCACTCTCTGCCCAACAGTCTGGACCACATAAACTGGAACTGCCTTTCAATCTTGTTCCGATTGCATTGGAGCCCTCTGACCGCAAGAAACTCCATGAAAAGATTGCCCTGCGCTTTGACCTGATGCTGAAAGATGATCAGTTGATTCATGAAGTTGAACGCCTGCGGGCACGTGGAGACCTGCATTTAGGGCTCCCCTCCATGCGATGCGTCGGCTATCGACAGACATGGCAGTATCTTGATGGTGAATTCGACCTGAAAACCCTGCGTGAAAAAGGCATTGCCGCCACACGCCAGCTCTGCAAACGCCAGCTGACCTGGCTTCGTGCAATGCCAGAGCGGAAGGTTGTGGACTGTCTTGCGCCAGATGCCGTACAGCAGGTCTTTGCCATCATCAAAGAGACCGTTTAACCGAGAAATCTATGTCAACTTACCGAGAACTGATTCAACGCGCCCAAATCGGCGATACCCAAGCTGTTTCCCATCTTTATGAGCTAGCCGCACAGAATGATGGCACTGCCATGAGCTGTCTAGGTTGGATGTCCACTCATGGCATCGGCATGGAAAAGAGTCACGAACAAGGCCTTGATTGGTTCAAGAAAGCCGCTGAAGCCGGTGAATCCGCAGCCAGTTTTCATCTTGCAGAAGTCTATAACCATGGAACGGGTGTAGAAAAAGACCCCGGCCAGGCAATCCACTGGTACGAGAAAGCTGTTGAACTTGGCATGGAACAGGCAAGATTCCCGCTTGCCTCACTCTATGTGAAAGCACCAGAGGCATTCAGAAACATCCGACAGGGACTGCTGTTACTCCGACAACTTGCTGAGACCGGCATGACTGATGCCCATTATCTCCTGGGACTGCTTTATGACCCATTTGAACCCGAATATACCGGGGTTCCCCTGAGTGAACTCATTGCCATGAACTGGTACCAGAAACCTGCTGAAGCTGGTCATGCTGATGCCCAATACCATCTTGGACGGTTGATGAAAAAAATGACGGCACAGATAGACAAAGGCGAGGAATGGATCAGGAAAGCCGCAGAAAATGGCTCAGCCGATGCCCAGAAAGCCTTGACTGGACTTTCACAGACACAGGGCAAATAAAAGCTATAATAATCCCGTTCACAGGATATTCCCTTTCTTCAGGAACGATTATGAAATTCTTCAAGCAGATTATTCTCTTTGTTTTCGCAACCCTGTTTGCATTGTCCGTTCAGGCGGGACCTATTGAAAGCGCATTCTCCCCAAATGGCGGTGCAGAGGAAATGATTGTCCGCACCATCAACACTGCCCGAAGCAACATCCGCATGGCAGCGTTTTCTTTCACCAATCCCAGCATCATCAGAAGCCTGATTGATGCCAAGAGACGGGGTGTTGATGTGAAGATTGTTGTTGATAAGAAAGCGAATACCGAAAGATCCTGCAACTCAGCCATGAACCTGATTGTCAATGCTGGGATTCCTCTCCGCATGGTTTCCACCTACAAGATCCATCATGACAAATACATCGTTGTCGATGGAGAA
>CAZHQM010000219.1:0-1731 GCA_964534155.1 uncultured Oxalobacter sp. | reverse complement strand
CATATAGGCGGTATATAAATCGTCGCTGTCTGTCGGAGTGTAATTTTCCATCAGCGTCAGGATCTGTCGTTCCCTGAAAGAAAGCTGTCCACCAGTTTTGAACTGGTGACAGGCAGGGATGAATGTATCAAGAATACGCTTGTACAGCGTATAAGACCCGATTTCAATGGCAATCTTGGAATGGTTCTTCAGAATGACATCAAAAAACAATGATCGGGCATTATTCATATATTCAAGAACATCATCAGATGTATGTTCAAGAAGAGCGTGGATGGATTTGCCTTCCATCAGTTCCTGATAATGGCTCTTGAATGCATTGACTGTAGATTCAATCATCAGGTCAATGACTTTTGCCCGGATTAAACCAGCTTTCCGTCGATTCGAATCAGACTGTTCTAAACGGGATGGATTGATGCCCAATCTGGGCCAGATTGGTCTGACCGTTTCCATCAGATGGTCAAGTTGGACGATATTGAGTTCAAGGGCATCTTCGATATCAATAATGCAATAGCAGATATCGTCCGCAGCTTCAGTGAGATACGACAGTGGATGGCGGTGATAGCCATCTTTTTCCTTCAATCCCAGGGCTTCAAAAGAAAAATCGAAGAAATCCTGTTCACTCTGATAGAAATTGAACTTGACAGAACCCTGTGCAATAGCCTCAGACGATGAGCGGGGATATTTGACCATAGAAGCCAAAGTAGGGAAGGTGAGACGTAGTCCACCAGCATCCTTATGGTTTTCTACCGATGTCAGTATCCTGAATCCTTGGGCATTGCCATCAAACGTTCTGAAGTCTGATTTTTCAGACTCAGTCAATTCAGAGAGGTATCTTTCATTGTTGTCTTGATCTTTGAACCAGTCCTGCAATGCAGACTCCCCACCGTGACCGAAAGGGGGATTGCCTATGTCATGTGCCAGACAGGCTGCCTGAACAATCTGTCCGAGATGTTCTGGGGTATAAGAGACAGGTAAATCTCCACATTCTTTCAGGAAATATCCAACAAGGATACCGAGGGACCTTCCAACGCTAGCCACTTCCAATGAATGCATCTGGCGGTGATGGACATGGTCACTGCTTGCAAAAGGATGGACCTGGGTTTTTCTTGCCAGCATTCGGAATGCATTTGAGAAAAGAATACGGTCATAATCCTGGACAAACGGACTTCTGGCAGGATTGAATGATGCAGATTCAATACCGTCATCAGTAACCCTGATAGGGGACAGTAATTTCGCCCACTTGTCTGAAAATCGGTTTAACGCTTGAGATGTCATAAATTCAGATAATGCTGCAGTCAAGTATGTCTGAAATAAATGGTATCAGGTATGTGGCAATAAAAAAGCATCAGCAACAGAACTTTGGCTGATTTTTGTCTACTTCATGGATTTTGCTTTCTTGCGCCTGATCCATGCAACCACGATAGTTGTGATAATTGAAGAGAAAGCGACGGCAAGCATAAGCATATTTCCAAAGAGAATATAAGGTGTAGTGCCTCTTGTACCAATGACTATCAAGTTCAATTCTCCATACATATATGGCGGTAACTGTTCAATAACATCACCATGCTCGTCAATCAGGGCAGTTGTGCCAGTATTGGTGGAGCGTAGCATTGGACGCCCTGTTTCCAACGAGCGCATCCGAGAAATCTGAAGATGCTGCGGTAATGCAATCGTATCGCCAAACCAGGCAATATTTGAAATGTTCAGCAACATTGTTGCCATCGGTTGTCC
>CAZHQM010000218.1:0-1738 GCA_964534155.1 uncultured Oxalobacter sp. | reverse complement strand
TGAAGTGGGCATTTTATCAAAATTTGTAAATTTTGTGTCTCAGGGTGCCAAGGTGTGGTTGAATGGCGGTATGCCTGTGATGTTTCAGGATTTTTACGTTTTTTGTGAAGGATTTTTATGAGCCGTAGTATTTCTCGTTTTGTGTGTGGTGCAGTGCTGGCGGGCATGGCTTTGGCACCGATGGCTTTTGCGGCTTCAAGCCCTGAGTCTGTCATCAGAGGGCATTTCAAGTCTTATATCGGTCAGGAACCTGATGAGATCAGAAAGACTGAATACGGCAATCTGTATGAAGTCCGCATGGGAACGGATATTGTCTATTCCGATCCGAATGGCCTGTATCTGATTGCAGGAAATGTGATTGACCTGCGGACCAAGAAGAATCTGACTGAAGAGCGTGTTGACCAGATCTCAAAGATTGACTTCAAGTCACTGCCAAAGAATCTCGCCATCAAGATTGTGAAGGGCAATGGTTCTGCTGAGATGGCTGTTTTCTCTGATCCAAACTGCGGCCACTGCAAGTTCCTTGAAAAGAACCTGAAGAATGTGAACGATGTGACCATTTACCTGTACCCGATGACCATTCTGGGGGACAAGTCCAAGACGATTGCAGGCGATGCATGGTGCTCTGCGAATCCTGCGAAATCCTGGTCTAACTGGATGCTGGGGGGTGTGAATCCAGTCCGCGCAGATTACAAGTGCGCGTTGCCAGACAAAGAAATCAAGGCTCTGGCTGAGAAGCTAGGTATCCGCGGAACGCCAACGATTTTCTTCGCAGATGGCACCCGTGTTCCTGGGGCAGTTGAGGCACAGGACATCAATTTCAAACTGAAGACCCTGCGTTGATATCGATGAAAGACAGGCGCCCACAGCAGATGCTGTGGGTGTTTTGTTTTTTGGGAGTGTTATTCAGCAGCTGGCTGACGGTCGAGCCATTCAGCGAAGATGGCATTGAGCTGGTTGACCGTTTCCTGCACACGGTGACGTGCATCGGTGTGGGTGATCTGCTTGCTGGTATAGGATTTACCGAAGCACTCGCCCAATGCCCATTTGAGGGTCTTGTGGTTGATGGCTTTCATGCGTTTCCAGACAAAGAGATCGAGAAGCAGGAAAGCGGCATCTGAGTAATCGACAGTTTCTTCAAGTGAGGCGAGTCCGATAAGGTCTGCTTTGTTGAGGATGTCGGTGAGCTGTTGGATGGCCTGCTGGTTTGCCATATTTTTCTCCTTAGAAGGCTTTTATTCTGCATTGCAGTCAGAAGCATGATACATCACTGACAGCAGATTTTTACAGGGGATTTTGTGTTTATTCTGGTTCTTCAGTACACTTATCTTTTTTGCAGGGTAATGGTCTGAATTTCCTGCCTTTTATATCTGCTTTTATGTTTGTTTTCTGCATCTTGCCATTGCCACAGGATGCGATAAGAGTTTAATTATGTCTGCTATTCCGATGAGTGATACGGAGCGCCAGCTCCGCGAGATTCTGTCTAAACGCATTATGGTGCTTGATGGCGCGATGGGTACGATGATCCAGCGCTACAAGCTGACCGAAGAAGATTATCGCGGGGGTGAAAACGGGCGTTTTATCAACTGGCGTCCTGATGATCTGGCTGAGGGCGAACGTGAGCTGTTTGTTAAGGGTAACAATGAGCTGCTGTCACTGACCCGCCCTGATGTGATTTCAGCCATCCATGAGGAGTATCTGGCTGCGGGTGCGGATATTATCGAAACCAACACATTCC
>CAZHQM010000217.1:0-1793 GCA_964534155.1 uncultured Oxalobacter sp. | reverse complement strand
CGACATACAAATAATCGCCTTCCTCGTTTTCCATTTTTCCCATCGTCGCGTAGCCAGGGAGCTTGAATTTTGCGCTGTCTGTATCGTTGCTCATAAAAAAAACCACCTCTAAATGTGCAGAACGATTTTATCACAGACGCGACCTGATTGGACGGGCAAACCACTCCTAAATATGGAATAACCACAAACACATTCTCTAGTGCCTCATGCACCAAAGTGGGGAATACCACACTTGATTACGGATACCCGAAATTTCCTGCATTCAAATTTAAAAATGCGGATTTGAAAGATTATGCAAAATTCAAAGAGATATTAATGGCTTTTAGGTCTATTTATGGTCTCGATAAATTTAACCTGAAAGAGATTGACAAGTATCTGTGGCAATTTGGAAAGAAACATTTTCCTAAGAGTTACTAGAGGGAATAGATAAGTTTTCTTCCATGATAGAATCAGTCTTTTGATTCTTCCTCTATAACTCGGAACGCATTATGGCAGGCAACACTTTTGGCAAATGGTTTACAGTCACCACTTTCGGTGAATCCCACGGGCTCGCATTGGGCTGCATTATTGATGGTTGCCCTCCTGGAATGGAGCTGTCTGAAGCGGATATCCAGACTGATCTTGACCGTCGTCGTCCTGGGACTTCCCGTTTTGTGACCCAGCGCCGTGAACCTGATGCTATCAAGATCCTGTCGGGTGTTTACGAGGGTAAGACTACGGGTACGCCGATTGCCCTGATGATTGAGAATCAGGACCAACGCAGCAAGGATTACAGCAAGATTGCTGAGGTTTTCCGTCCTGCTCATGGTGACTATACCTATTTCATGAAATACGGTATCCGTGATCCTCGTGGTGGTGGCCGTTCGTCTGCCCGCCTGACTGCGGCAACGGTCGCAGCCGGTGCGGTTGCCAAGAAGTGGCTGAAAGAAAAATTCGATACGGAAATCCGTGCTTGCCTGTCTCAGTTGGGTACGATTCCAGTGCCTTTCCAGTCTTGGGAACATACCCCATCAAATCCTTTCTTTGCGGCAACGGATGATGCTGATCTGCTGGCATCCATGGAAACCTATATGGATGACCTGCGGAAAGAAGGCGATTCCATCGGTGCCAAGGTTGATATTGTGGCAACGGGTGTTCCTGTCGGTCTCGGTGCGCCACTGGCTGACAAGCTGGATGCTGAGATTGCCAAGGCGATGATGGGCATCAATGCGGTGAAAGGCGTTGAGATCGGTGACGGCTTTGCGGCTGTTTCCCAGAAAGGTTCCGAACATGGCGACCAGATTCTGCCAGATGGTTTCGCAAGCAATCATTCCGGTGGCGTTCTGGCTGGTATCTCAACCGGTCAGGATATCCGTGTTTCCATTGCTGTGAAACCAACGCCATCTATCCGTCTTGCACGGCAGTCCATCAATACCAGCGGCGAGGCTGTGACGATGGAAACCAATGGCCGTCATGATCCTTGCGTGGGTATCCGTGCGGTTCCTGTCGCCGAGGCAATGCTGGCGCTTGTTCTGATGGATGCTGTCCTGCAGCACCGTGCGCAGTGTGCTGATGTTCAGGTTCCGCTTTCTCCTGTCCAGAGCGTATTGCCTAAATAAGCTGAACTGTCACCGTGAGACAGAAAACAGATTGGCCTGAGCAGGCGTTTGGTTTTGGCGCATTCTATTTCGCCTATTACGCGTTTGTCGGTGTTTTTCCTGCCTATGTCACGCTGTATCTGGCGTTTCAGGAGATTGGGCCTTTTGAAATCGGGATGCTCATGGCAATCATGCAGGGTACCCGTCTCATCGGAC
>CAZHQM010000216.1:0-1889 GCA_964534155.1 uncultured Oxalobacter sp. | reverse complement strand
CAGCTTGACTGCATCCGCATAATTGCCAGCCGCAGCCCGAAGCGCATCGATAAATGCCTTGTCTGGGCTCTTCTGCGTTACCAGAATTGCATACTCGCTCAGCCAGATGAACTCATCCTCAGAAATGCCACCCTTCAGAAACGCACAGGCAGGGCCCATCTCACCGCAGATCATATTGATGATCACACCCTGCCAGTAAATCGCGCGGTCGTCCTTATGGTGATACGAAGTCATCTCATCAAAAGCCACATGAAAACGCAGGGGAAAAGACTCATCAGGTGGCAGAGCCTTGTCGGCAATCTGCGCCAATGCTGCATCAAATTTTGTCGATTGCATCGGAGCCTGCTTGGTCTGTCGGGTGTAACCGCCGTCAGCGTCGGTGAATAACTGGCATGGCATGATACTTACTCCTTGAAGCCTGATTTCTCAAACATATCAACAAAATGATGGGTCGGACCACAACCCTTGCCCAAGGCAATACTGTTCGCAATCGCCTTGGTCACATAAGCCTTGCTGATCCGCGCCGCATCCTCAATCGAATAACCCTTCGCCAGATTCGCCGCCAATGCACTTGAGAGCGTGCACCCTGTGCCGTGGGTATTATTTGTATCGATGCGTTCGCAGGTCAGCCAAACACCTTGACTGCCATCATACAGGTAGTCGTCTGAATTGTCGCTTACTAAACGGCTCCCCTTGATCAGAACCGCCTTTGCGCCCAGCTCAACCATCCTGCGGGAGGCTCTCTCCATATCCGCCTCAGAGCGGATCGGAAAACCACAGATCGCCTCTGCCTCAGGCAGGTTTGGTGTCACCAGAGTCGCTAGCGGCAGCAGCTCCTCAATCAGCGTTTCACACGCCTCCTTCTGCAGCAGCTGAAAACCGCTCTTCGAAACCATCACAGGGTCAAGCACCACCAATGTCGGCTTCCATTTTCTCAACCCCGCCGCAATCGCGCGGATACTCTCACTGCGCGAAATCATGCCTATCTTCACCGCATCAACATGGATATCACTGAAAACTGCATCGATCTGCGCGGAAATCATCTCGGGTGACATATCCTCGATCAAAGTCACCCCACAGGTATTCTGAGCAGTCACCGCTGTGATTGCGCTCATCCCAAAAGTACCATGCGCCGCAAAAGTCTTCAGGTCGGCCTGGATACCCGCACCGCCACTGCTGTCAGACCCCGCAATCGTTAAAAGATGCTTCATCGCTTTCTCCTGTGCTAATCATCCCACTATAGCACCTTTGGGCGCGAGCTCAAGGAAAATTAAATGGTGTGATGGTTAGAGTCTTATCAACCGAGTAGATGAAATACCGGTTAATGTTGGTTTGTTGGAGGGAATAGGTATATTGTTGCATGTAGCTATGTTATATTTTTGTTTAATATTATTGGAGGATTGATTATGACAACTGCAACATTGAGAAAATTAGGTGGTTCAACCGTAATTGCCCTGCCTCCAGCACTTCTGAATGCTATCAATGTCATTGCTGGCGATTCACTCAGAATTACATTGGTTGGCGGTGAAATCCGCTTGAAGCCAGTCGCACGCAAGAAATACGATTTGAACATGCTGCTGGACAAGTATGAGGCAAGCATGCAGGAATCTACTGATTCATCCAAAGATGATGAATGGTTGAATGATGAGCCAGTAGGGAAGGAACTCATCTGATGCCAGCAAAGCGTGGAGATATTTTTCTGGTTGATCTGAATCCAACCTCGGGAAAAGAACAGCAGGGGAAAAGACCGATATTGGTGCTTTCTCCAGACCGATATAATCGTCTGACAGGCACAGCCATTGTTGCACCGATAACCAATGGGGGTGTTTTCGCTAGAGATATTGTTTTCAGCGTGTCCTTGTTGGGGACTGGAACTTAAACGACTGGTG
>CAZHQM010000215.1:0-1894 GCA_964534155.1 uncultured Oxalobacter sp. | reverse complement strand
GTCGTCCAGACATGGCTCAGGCTGGTGGTTCTCAGCCGGAAAACCTTGCTGGCGCATTAGATAGCGTTAAAGGTTGGGTTGAACAGAAACTGGCAGGTTGAAATGGATCAATCCATTGAACCGATTGAATTGATAGTGGACGCTTGTGGAACCAAGTGTCCAATGCCGATTCTCAAGGCTAAAAAGGCCTTGTCCAATTTGGAATCAGGACAAGTGCTCAAGGTGCTGACAACAGACCCGAGTGCTGTCCGTGACTTCCAGTTTTTTGGAAAACAGACGGGTAATGCCGTTGTTGGTCAAAGTGAACAGGATGGCGTGTATGCCATCCTCGTCAAAAGAAAATAATTAAATCAGGTCTGATTATGAAGATTCTTGTCCCTGTAAAACGGGTCGTGGATTATAACGTCCGTATTCGCATCAAATCAGATGGCAGTGGTGTCGAGACAGCCAATGTCAAGATGTCTATGAATCCATTTGATGAGATTGCAGTTGAAGAAGCTGTTCGACAGAAAGAGTCTGGCATTGCAACTGAGGTTGTAGCTGTATCCTGTGGTGTTGATAAGTCTCAGGATGTTCTTCGTACTGCAATGGCTATTGGGGCAGATAGGGGTATTCTGGTAAGAACAGATGCCCAACTGACCCCATTGATTGTTGCCAAGTTGCTGAAGAAAATCGCTGAAAAGGAACAGCCGGATCTGATTATTCTGGGTAAACAGGCAACGGATGATGATGCCAGCCAGACAGGTCAGATGCTTGCTGCTTTGATGGATGTCCCTCAGGCAACGGCCATTTCTAAACTGGAAGTGAGTGATGGAAAAGCCATTGCTGTCAAAGAGGTTGATGACGGTCAGGAAACTGTTCAGTTACAGTTGCCTGCTGTTGTAACGGTTGATCTTCGTTTGAATGAGCCCCGTTATGTCACCTTGCCGAACATGATGAAGGCAAGAAAGAAAGCAATCGATCAGACAACCCCTGAAGAATTAGGCGTTTCTATTGAATCAAAACTCAAGCTCCTGAAGGTATCTGAGCCAACGGCACGTTCAGAAGTCCAGATGGTTCCTGATGTAGAAACATTGGTGTCCCGGCTCAAGAATGAAGCCAAGGTTATTTGATTGGATAGGATAAGAACGATGCCGATACTTGTTATTGCCGACTACGAAAACGGCAAAATCAAAAAAAGCACTTTAAGCGCTGTGACCGCGGCACAGCAGATTGGTGGTGATATTCATCTGCTGGTTATTGGGAAAGACTGCCAGGTTGCAGCAGAAGATGCCGCGTCAATCAACGGTGTTGCCAAGGTACTGAAGGCTGAATCATCTGCATTTGAACATAACTTGCCAGAGGTCATTGCTGAGCAGATTCTGTCTATCGCTGATGGTTATTCCCATCTGTTGATTGCGGCGACTTCGTCAGGCAAAGCAGTAATGCCACGTGTGGCGGCAAAACTGGATGTTGAACAGATTTCAGAGATAGTCAGGGTTGTTTCTGCGGATACTTTTGAACGTCCGATATATGCAGGCAATGCCATCGCAACGGTTCAGTCTGAAGATGCCATCAAGGTCATTACAGTCCGTACAACCGCCTTTGCTCCGGCTGAAAAAGGCGGCGCCGCATCAATTGAGAATGCTGGCATAGTTGATGCTTATACCAAGGCTTCATTTCAGTCTTTGCAGACAGAAAAATCAGACCGCCCTGAGTTATCCAGTGCAAGAATCGTTGTTGCCGGTGGACAGGGGGTTGGTTCAAAGGAGAATTTCAAACTGATTGAGCAGCTTGCTGATAAATTGGGGGCGGCGATTGGAGCCTCCCGTGCGGCAGTAGACTCTGGTTACGTTTCCAATGAACTTCAGATTGGTCAGACAGGCAAAATCATTGCCCCTGATCTTTATATCGC
>CAZHQM010000214.1:0-1949 GCA_964534155.1 uncultured Oxalobacter sp. | reverse complement strand
GGACTGTATGGGCTGACCTGTCCACAGGTTTTCTGAGTGTCACTCAAGCCATGAAGGCAGATTGATGCCCTCGGCAGGGAGTGACAGCTCGTAAAGCGAATACCCTTTCTGTTTCTGCGAATCAATCTGGTAGCGTTTCCAGCGCTCTTCCTGTGGCAATGCCTTCTGGATTGTCTTGTTGATGATCGTGCGGGTCTCGTTGAATTTCTTGATGAAATCATCGTGGGAGATGTTTTTCACATCCCTTGCCCGTTTCACGTAATCCACGGTCTTTTCTGAGAACTGCTGGTATTCCAACGCCAGGGATTCATCCTGGCTTGGGCTGATTGGTGCAAGCCCTTTTTTCTTTCTGGTTGCCAGCCACAGCAGCATGATGAATGGTGATGGCTGCAGGTCGATCACCTCCTGGTCGCACACAATGGTGGATTCTTCCATATTGAACTCGATGCTTGCCGGTGTGCTGAGACTGTACTGGATGGCGGAGACCGTCTGGGAGTAGGTGCCGGTTGTCAGGAAGTTGGTCGGCAGGTTTGCGCGCAGATGGACCAGTGGAATATCTGCGAGCATGATGTTGGCATCTTTCGCCAGCAGGACTGTTTCTTTCTGTTCGGCTGCATTCCATTTGACCAGTTCCTGCTTGCGCTGGGTTGGATAGAAAAAGTCTTTCTCATACTCATAACCGCCAGGCACCAGCACATGCGACAGGATATCCTGCGGGCGGGCGAAGAGCGAGAGTGCATACCCCATGATGAAAGACAGGGTCTTTCTGCCACCTGTCATCGAGACATGGAGACAGCTGTCTTCATCCTGACAGAGTTTTCGGATGATATTGACTGCGACATCAGCCGTGATGCCGATCTCTTCCGGGTAAAGGATATCTTCCAGCTCGCCGCCTTCAGGTCTTGAGATGATGTGGATACAGCTTTCATCAAAACGGATCTTGCCCTCAAGCCCGAACTCCTTGAGCAGGGCGTGGTAATTGCTGTCCGCCGGCATCAGGTCACGCAGGATGGCTTCCCGTGCCGGGAGGGTGCCCAATGCATGGATTTCAGTCGGGATGAAGTTTCTTTCTGTGATCAGGGCATAGAGGGTCTCGGTGATGACCTGAGGGAAAGTGCCGGTGGCGCAGAGGAGAATCCGTTTCGGGTAATCGTTTGGTGTCATATCAGACCTGTATGAATGGCAATGTTGCAAACCGTATGAGGGTTATTATGGCATGCATGCAAGGCGTTGCATATATTGTTGTTTTTCTAGGGGTAATCTTGCCTGATTTATCCCATATCCTGTAACATCCTCAACTTTTTTCCGCCATTGAGAAGCGTAACCACAAATTTGTGATTAGCGCTGTTAGGGCAAGGATTCTTTACCATAGGATCATTGATTTTGATGTTGTTTCAAAAGGAGAACGTCAGCGATGTTGGAAGATGTAACCCAGGAGTCAGATGGAGCTTCATCCGCTCAATCGGATTCAATTGAGGATCTTGTCAATCGGGCAACACTGCTTGCCCAGGCGCGTGCCGATGCGTTGGGGCTTACCCAGGATGAGGCGAAGGTGCTGTTCACCTATACCCTCGAGCAGCTGATGGTGATGCTGTACATGCGTCGCCCAGAAGAGGTTGATGGTCTTATTGACCGTTTGCGGGGTCGGGTGAAACAGGATTTTGGCATGACATCACGTCTGCCAAATTGATGGTTGGTTTTCATGGAACAGGAGGGAATGCAGATGGAAGGTATTGAAATGGCAGAAGCAGTGCAGGGGCGCCTGAATGGTAGGATCCTGGAGATTGAGTCCCATACCCTGCTCAGTAATATCCTCACACCTTTCTCATCGCTGGACCTGAGCGATGAGGACTATGGTCTTGCGATGGAATGCCTCCTGCATCGTTGGATTCATATGATGTTTGCAGACTGCCCCGAAATGATGGACGGTGTCTTGGACAGCGTCGGGC
>CAZHQM010000213.1:1356-1995 GCA_964534155.1 uncultured Oxalobacter sp. | reverse complement strand
CAAACGACCAGGCATGGGCAAGTACCCACCGCACCATCGCCCTCATAATCTGCGTGGCAGTTGTCCTGATAGTCCTCGCTCTCTGCTGGCTCCAGCATTTCCGCAAACGCTTCAAAGGTGTTGTTTACCCGATATTCACACCACCTGAAGACATGTCCCCGGGTATGGCCGCCTACCTGAACCACTTCGATGCCTCCCCGATCATGTTGCAGGCTGACCTGATCTGGTCAGCCATCAAAGGATTCTGCCGTATCGATATGACCAATAAACGGGGAACGGCTTTCAACTGGATCAATGTCAACGACAGACTCTCCAAGCGCTGCTATTTCTGCGCAGAAGCAATACCGACAGATGCAGAAGAATGTCCTGAATGCGGACGCCAACAGCCAGCATCCACCTCTGGTAAGAAAACCAATGCCCGACTGGCAAAAAATGCCACCACACTGGCAGGAAAGATTGCCAATGTCATGTTCTCGGTTGTCGACACTATCATCCTCGGTTACGAAAACAGCAAGAGCCAGAAAGCACACAGTTCCCTGACATCTGCATGGCGCCGTCTGCATGACTTTTACAGACCACAGGTGAAAAACCTCACCACCCTGATTTTTGCCCATGCCCTCACAGCTCTGATTCTTGGAC
>CAZHQM010000213.1:0-1346 GCA_964534155.1 uncultured Oxalobacter sp. | reverse complement strand
GATTGTGCTCATGTACTTCTTAGGCGACATCTGGTATGCAGGGCTGGCATTCAAGAATCCGATGTCCGTTTTCCAGATGCTCTACCTCCCTGCCCTGCCTGCTCTCTTTGCAGTCGCCATGATTGCTGGTACTGTTTACGCGTGGAAGATGTATCTCGGCAGGACTATTGTCCGCTATAGCGTCTGCACAGTCTTTTTCATCGGCTTCCTGCTCGCAGGCGCCGTTCTCTGGATACTCGTCGGCGACCTCATCCTCACTGGCACCTATCTCCTGCTCTGGGGGGCACCGATACTCTTCTGGCTGAAATGGAACGAAATCCCGAACAAGGCAACCCAGGAAAAACTTCAGATCATCGAAGGGCTGAAGATGTACATCAACACAGCGGAAAAGCATCGGCTTGAAGCCATCAATGCCCCAGATGACACCGCAGCCCAGTATGAGGCGATTCTCCCATATGCCATTGCACTCGGCTGTGCAGACGCATGGGAAAAACGCTATGCGCCGATCCTCGCAGAGCTCAACTATCTGCCATCCTGGATTGAGGAAGATCCAGCAGCAACTGAAGGCTTCGAAACATGGGATGAACGCAGGATGCGTCGCTACGAAGAAGACAAACGCCGCGAAATGTTCAGTGCCCTTGTCATGCCGTCGGTTGCAAGCAAAGCTGTCGAAAATGCAATCGCACAGAGTCAGGCAACCCGGCTACGGGCATCCCGAGGTGGCAGTGGCGGCTGGTCTTCATCAGGAGGCAGTTCAGGTTCATCCCGTTCCGGCTCATCAGGTGGTGGCTCCGGTGGTGGTGGCGTCGGCGGTTGGTAAGATCGGTACTGGATAACCAGCAGATAGCAAAGCAGAAAACAGAAAAACAGGAAATTGATATGATCAGAAAACGGATTGCGGCAATCTTCTCTGCTTTCACCCTCATGGTGATGGCGATGTTTGCGACTATCACACTGCCAGCCCACGCACAGAGCGCCAGCACTCCTACCGCCAGCCAGATGATCGCGGCTCAAAAAAAGGCACAGCCTAACAACGAGCGCATCCTCAACTATGACATTGCCGCTGTTCTCGACAAAGATGGCAAGATGACCGTCACCGAGCGCATCACAGTCAATGTCGAGAACCGCCGCATCAGACGGGGTATCACCCGCTCTTATCCTGTTGCTATGCGTCAGGGACAGGACAGCCTCTACAAATTCACCTTTGATGTCATCTCCACCAAACTCGATGACGAGCCTGTCCAGCATAAAGTTGACAAAGAAAAGATGATTGTCGGCATGGCAATCGGCGACCCAAAGGTCTTCGTCTCCAAAGGCGTCCATACCTATGAGATTGTCTATGAGAC
>CAZHQM010000212.1:0-2018 GCA_964534155.1 uncultured Oxalobacter sp. | reverse complement strand
GAACTTTTTCAAGGCTTTCTCCTATTGTTGATGTTTATGTTTGGGATTACCGAACTATAACAGACTATCGAGGCTATTTCAGGAATGATTACGTAGGATATTGAAAATATTGCTGAATATTGCCTGATTTCCCTCTATTTTTCTTAGAGTGTATACTTGTTTTTAATTCCCTAAAATTTTTAGGGAATTAAACTGTTTCTGTATCGAAGGAGAAAATCATGAAAGTTGTCATTATCGGTGGTGTTGCGGGTGGTGCGTCCTGTGCTGCCAGGATCCGCAGGTTGGATGAAAAAGCACAGATCCTTATTTTCGAACGTTCGGGCTATATCTCTTATGCGAACTGTGGTCTGCCCTACTATGTGGGTGGTGTGATTACTGAACAGCGGGCGCTAACGCTTCAGAATCCAACGAGTTTCTGGAACCGTTTCCGCATCCAGGTGAAGACCCGCCATGAGGTCACAGCCATTGATACAGCCAACAAGACGGTGACAGTGACCGATCTCAATGCCAATACAACTTTCACTGAGAGCTATGACAAGCTGGTGATTTCTACAGGGGCAAGACCAACCATTCCACCGATGGCTGGTGTTGATCTTGAGAATGTCTTCACCATCCGCACAGTTGAGGACACCCTGCGGGTGAGACAGTTCATTGAGGAGCGTCCTACAAAGACTGCGGTCATTGCCGGTGGTGGTTTCATCGGTCTTGAGATGGCAGAAAACCTGCAGGAGTTGGGTACCCAGGTGACTGTTGTCCAGCGGGGTGACCAGTTGATGGCGCCGCTGGATCCAGATATGGCGACAGCTGTGCATGCGAAGATGCGGGAGAAAGGTGTCAGCCTGAAGTTCGGCAGCTCTGTGATGGGCTTTGAGTCGGATGGTGAAAAGGTCAAGACCCTGCTGGAAAATGAGGCGCCGCTTTCTTCCGATATGGTGATCCTTGCTATCGGTGTGACCCCAGATACGGCTCTGGCAAAAGCGGCTGGGTTGAAACTGGGCATCCGTGACAGTATTGTGGTCAATGAGAAGATGGAGACTTCTGTGCCTGATGTGTATGCCGTTGGGGATGCTGTTCAGGTCAAGCATTATGTGACCGGTGAGGATGCACTGATTTCGCTTGCGGGTCCTGCGAACAAGCAGGGACGCATTGCCGCTGACAATATCTGTGGCAAGGGGGCACGTTTTGCAGGCTCTATGGGCTCCTCTGTGATGAAATTGTTTGATATGACGGTGGCAAGTACCGGTATCAACGAAAAAGCTGCCAGAGCGGCTGGTATTGAGGTTGAGAAGGTTGTCCTGTCTGCGGCAAGCCATGCGACTTACTACCCAGGCGCAAAGAACATGATGATCAAGGTGATCTGCAACAAGAAGACCCAGAAGGTGATCGGTGCGCAGATTACAGGTTATGAAGGCGTGGACAAGCGCATTGATGTGCTGGCAACAGCTATCCACTGCGGCAAGACAGGACCAGAGCTGGCAGAGCTGGATCTGGCTTATGCGCCACCTTATTCCTCTGCGAAAGATCCTGTGAATATGGCGGGTTATATGCTGGAAAACATTTTCACAGGTGTTGTGAAGCAGTTCCATTACCATGATGTCCCTGCCCTGCAGAAAGACAGCAGTGTTTTCCTGCTGGATGCAAGAACGCCTGCGGAATATGAACGTGGTCATGCAGAGGGTTTTGTGAATATCCCGCTGGATACCATCCGTGACCGGTTGGCTGAGATTCCTGCTGACAAGACTGTCTATATCATGTGTCAGGGTGGTCTGCGCAGTTATATCGGATACCGCATCCTCACCCAGAATGGCTACGACTGCTACAACTTCTCAGGTGGTTTCGGGTTCTACAACGCTGTCACCAAGGAACTGGCGATGGCGAAGGAATCTTTCCCTTGCGGGATGGAGAAGGTCTGCTGATGTAACTGATTGATTCAGCAAAAGAAAAAACCCATACGTTTTGCAACGTATGGGTTTTGTTTTGGCGGAGCAGACGGGACTCGAACCCGCGACCCCCGGCGT
>CAZHQM010000211.1:0-2027 GCA_964534155.1 uncultured Oxalobacter sp. | reverse complement strand
CAATTACAACCTTCTTGAATGAATCGCCGATCTTCAGCAACCCACGCTCCTCCTGCTCCTTCTTCATCGCATCTGGAATAGCAAATGCTGACTGGATATAACACCGCTTTCCCCCCAGAGTCGCAACAAAATCAATCTCAAGCGGAACCCGTCTGCTACTCCCCGAACCATCCTGCTGGCGGATCTCAACAATCCCCACATCCACAGCAAACCCCCTTGCCTTCAGCTCGTTGTAGATAATGTTCTCCATCAGATGAGTCTCCTCCACCTGCCTGAAGCCCAGGCGGGCATTCCTCAACCCCGTATCGACAAAATAAACCTTCTTCGGCGAACCGATATACCTCCTGCCCTTGATATCGTAGCGCTGAGCACAATCAATCAGAAAAGCATCCTGCAGATGATCCATATACCGCTTGATCGTCTTATCAGTGATATCGCTTTTCATCCGGCTCCTGAAAGTATCCGCAAGCTTAGTAGGATTCGTCAGCGACCCGACTGCCGATGCCAACACATTCACCAAAGACTCCAGCTCTGCCGTATTGCGGATCTGGTTATGCTCAATCAGATCCTTCAGATAAGTCTCCCTGAAAAGATTCTCCAGATAATGGATCTTCTGCGCATCCGTCTTCATCGACAGAATGCGGGGCAACCCACCGTAAGTCATATAATCAAGAAACGCATCCTCAGCGGGCACCCCGCTCGCACTGAAATACTCCGCAAAAGAAAGCGGCCACACACGCACCTCATCGCCCCGCCCCCGGAACTCAGTCAAGATATCTGATGACAGAAACCGTGAATTACTCCCTGTCACATAAATATCCACATTCTCAATATGACTGAAACCATTCAGCACATCCGCAAAACGGTCAACAAACTGAATCTCATCAAGCAGAACCGTATAAGGCTCACCATCAACAATCTTTGAACGCACAAAGTCATACAGCGCATGCGGATCACGCAGACCATCATTCGCGATATCATCCAATGCAATATCAATGATATGGTCTCTGGGAATTCCACTCTCAAGCAGATAATCCAAGAACAGCCTGAACAGCAGATACGACTTACCGCACCGCCTCACCCCAGTCACAATCTTGATCATCCCATTGCACTGGCGCAACTTTAACTGCTCTAAATACCTGTCCCGCTTGATTTCCATGACACCCTCCTATGACGGATTTCTGGTAAGTTTACCGTTTTTCCGTCATAGCAACAACACCCCTCATAGACAAACCACCAATTTCCATGACGGAAAACTGGTAGGCTTACCAGTTTTTCGGAGTAGAACCCCTAACCTATTCCGAAAAAGCGGTCGATTTACCGTTTTTCCGTCATACACCCATCAAAAACACCCAACATGCCCTCCATAGAAAGCCAAAAACGCAAAAAGTTGCTTTCTATAAAAAGCATAAATCAGCTAAAATAGCTCTCTATAAAAAGCATAGAGGGCAATCATGGACAAAACACTCATCAAAAACATCATCCTTGAACAACAGGCAAGAATCCCTGGCATCCCGCTCATCAAGCGCCATGCCACCTTTGATGAAAACTGCAACTATGTCCTCGTTGGACTCAGAAGAGCAGGCAAATCCTACACACTCTTCGAACACATCCAACACCTCATCAAACAAGGCAGCGCCAAAGCCCAAGACATCCTCTACATCAACTTTGAAGACGACCGACTCGCAGGCATCACCCTTGAAAACCTCCACCTCATCCTCGATGCCTATGCCGAACTCTTCGACAGCGCACCCCGCATCTACCTCGACGAAATACAGATCATCGATGGATGGGAAAAATTCGCCCGCAGACTGGCAGACAACGGCTACACCCTCTTCATCACCGGCAGCAACGCCCGCATGCTCAGCAGCGAAATCCACTCCACACTCGGCGGCAGATTCATCGCAAGAACCATCACCCCCTTCACCTTCAGGGAATACCTCGCCTACAAAGGCATCACCCTCGACAAGAACTGGGCATACTCCCCCCTGAAAAACACCATCAGGCAACACTTCGATGAATACTTC
>CAZHQM010000210.1:0-2028 GCA_964534155.1 uncultured Oxalobacter sp. | reverse complement strand
ACTTAAAGGGGTATAGTTCAGCGGGTTCCCTTTCTCAGTTTCAGCAATAGGAAAATGTTGTCGCGAGAATACCAGTGACCAGATGTTAAGATTGGATTGATTCCAGAGAAAGTTGCTGGAATAGGCTAAATCAGATGGAAAGATTGAAAGGAGCATGCCCTGCATGAAAAAGCAATAGGCATGGGCCAAAAAAAATTTTCTTTTTTTCATTTTTGAAAGGGTAATTTTTCCCTTGTCTTGTTATCATATGTTGTTTTGAGAATGATGGGACTTGCCTTTTTATGTTGAATTTTCTATCGAAGCTTTTTGGGAAGAAACAGCCTGCCCGTCAGGAGTTCCAACCAAGCAGAAAGAAAAAGTTACCAGTTCAGAATGATGAGAAAATCGAAGCAGTGCAATTGGCAGAGCAATTGCCTGATGATGAGGCACAGATTATTGATTTTCTGAAAAAGTCCCGTTTTGCTGACGCCCGCTATGCGGCTGCACAGAAGCTCTATTCAGTTGATGCCATGCGTGAGGTCCGGGCTTTTACCCAGAAGTCTGACCGCCGTGTTTATCGTCTGATGCAGACCCGTCTGAATGAACTGGAACAGTCTCAGCAACTGTCTAGTAAAGTCGATGCCATTCTGGCTGACGGACAGGCTCTCCTGAAAGATTCAACATTGACCCCCAATCAGGTCATTTCATTTGAGCATCAGTGGACATCCATTGAGGCTGAGAATAAAGGCAGCATTCCTGAGGATAAGAAAGCGGCATTTGATGCTTGCCGACTTGCGATGGAATCCCGCTTACAGGATCAATTGGCTCTGCAGCGAGAAATCAAGTCTGCATCCGATGAGTTGGTACAGCAGCTGAGGTCAAAAGCAGGTTTTGAAGAGCGTAGCCAGATTCTTGCTGAATTTTCCCAGAAACTTGCAACATGGCAGGCGTCATTTGAGGTTTCATCCTTGCCTAAAAAAACGATTGGAGATTTTTCAAATCTCCTGTCTGTTGCTGAAAACCAGTTGAATGCGGAGAAAAGAGAGCGTGAGGCAATTCAGGCAAGAACCGTTTGGCTTGAAAAATATGAAGTTGTTTCCGCTGGGGAAATAGACCGCAAAGAATTTGAACAGGAATGGGCTCAATTGCCTCAGGTAAGTGCGGGGAATTATAGTCCATTGCAAGCACGGTATCAGGCTGTTCGTAACAAGATCCTTGCATTTGAGAGTCTTCTGAAAGAGCAGGAAAAAGCGAAACAGGCTGAAAAAGAAACTCAACCACTGACAGAAGAAGTGCTGGCACTTCGTAAAGAGTTTGAAAGCCATCTGGTTGCAATGCGTCAGGCAATTGATGCGGGTACTCTTCAGGAGGCCCAGCAGCTTGATGATGAGTTGAGACAGCCAAGATTCAACGCTGATGTCATCAGCCAGGATATGTTGGATCAATTCAGCAAGATGCAGACCGAATTGCGTCATCTCAGTGGTTGGGCAAAATGGAGCGATCGGTTGTCTCGGGATAATCTGGTTGCCGCAGCCAATGAGCTTGCACAGAAAAAATTAAGCATCGATGATCTTGCTGATGCTGTTATGCAGTTACGTGAAGAATGGAAAAATCTGAACGAAGTTTCTGGGATTGCAACACGTGAGCAGTGGGCAATTTTTGATGCTGCATGTAACAAAGCATATGAGCCTGTCTTGGTCCATGCGCGTGCGAAGGCAGACGAAAAGAAAAAGAATATCCGCTATGCTGAATCCATTATTGAGGACATCAAGGACTATTCTGCACGATTCAAATCTGAGTTTGAGGAAATTCTTGAAAGAGGTTCCTCATTTGATTGGAAACCACTGATCAATTTCTATCGTCAGACATTGCAGTCATGGCGTCGCATGGGCATTGTTGGCAGGAATGAGAAGAAGCGTCTTGACGAGGAAATGACCAATGCCCTGGCATATATCCGTGAGAAACTGTATGAACAGACCCGGGTTGAAATCCAGCAGCGCGAACGCTTGATTGAAGATGCCAAGGCGATTGATTCAACTGGTCTGGAGG
>CAZHQM010000209.1:0-2119 GCA_964534155.1 uncultured Oxalobacter sp. | reverse complement strand
CATATAGCCAATCAATGTTGGTACGATTGCAATATATACAATAGTCAGCAGGGTAATCGAATTCGGTAGGTGGTAGCCTGTTTTCATGAAGTTTCCAATCATTGGTATGCTTAAGGCGGTCAGGCCAAAGCCCAGCATCACTGTCATACAGAATCTTGGATGCATATCAGCGGGTCTTTTTCTGATTAATATGCTGTAGAGTGCAAAAAGGGATGCGGCCAGAATCATCCAGATATCACCGATGGTAAAATTCATCTGGCCTAAACGTGTAACGTCACCACGTAAAACCAGAATCACAACTCCCAAAATGGCAATAAAAAGGCCGCTAATCTGAGCAGTTGAGAATTTTTCCTTTAAAAAAAACCTTGATAGGATCGCCATGGAAATAGGGGCCGTGGCTGCAAAAAGGGACATATTGGTCGCATTTGATGTGTGACCAGCTTCAAACATCAAGATACTGTACGCAGAAAAACCTAAAATCCCACAGATAGCCATCCATAACCAGTTCTTGGCTAAAAAGTGCCAATTTTTCTTAATGGTCGGTATGGCAAAGGGTAACAGCCCCAAGAATGTGAATAACCAACGCCAGAATGAAAGTTCAAGCGGGCTGATATCTGCGGGAAAAGTCCTGACCAATGGAAAGACTGTGCTCCATATAACTGTGGCGGCAAGGGCCTGAATGTAACCTAGTGTTGATGTGTTCTTGCCACGCATGGATGTCTTTTATCCTAATCAGATTTCTTTGGCGGATATTTGATCGTTGCACAGAACAAAATTGCCTCCGCCAAGATGATGGAGTGAGTGTTTATCTTTGTTTTCAGGTGTGAAATGGTATCGTCCATTGCTGAAAACATCAGGATCCGCTTTGGCAGAAATGACTTCACCAAAAAAGGTATCGTATTTTTCCTGCATGTCAGGTTCCTCGATTAAACGGCATTCCATCCAGGCAATGCAGCCATCTTCAATGACAGGTAACTCAAGTTCAGGGCTTGTAAGGGATTTAATCTGATACTTTTTAAATTTATCCATGTCGCGACCGGTAGTCGAACCTATAGCATACGTCTGGTCGACAAAAGATGCGCCAGGTACACAGATGGCAAAGGTCTTGGATTCCAGGATCAATTCACGTGTCAGCGCCTCTTTATTGATTAGCACTAAGAGACGTGGAGGTTCAAATTCAACTGGAGTTGACCATGCTGCGGTCATTAGATTCCTGCGTTGTTTATCTGCACTGCGGGATGTCACGATGACAGTTGGACCATGGTTGATCAGGCGAGGAACCATTTCAAGTGGAACCGATTTGAAGTTGCTCATTTAAGTCTCCAGATTCGTAATGCCATCATTATATAGAATCAGTGAAGAAACTTTCTTGATTAGATAGATCTTAAAATTACGCATAATTTATATTATGTAAAATCGCATGAATGTTCTTTGGAATCAAATCCTCTTTCAATTTGAGTTTCCTCTCTGTAATTGACAATATAGTTCGCATGCGAATATTATTCTTCAACATAGTTTTCATGCGAATCTTTTCTTATGCCTAATAATGAGCGTTCTTTGATGGAACTGATGACCACCATCACTCGCGTGTCACGTTCCTACAAAGCGTTATGTGACAGACTCTCTGCCAAGTATGGTTTAACTCAGGCTATTGCCTGGCCAGTACTTTCCATTAGCCGTCTTGGTGATGGTGTTCGTCCAAGTACTGTTGCTGAGGCAGTTGGAATCGAGCCCTCTTCTGTTGTGCGCTTGATTGATAATCTGGTGTCTTCCGGTTATGTAGAGCGTAGAAATGATGATACTGACCGTCGCGCAAAGTTGCTATTTCTTACAGATCAAGCCAAAAAAACAGTTCCTTTACTTGAGGCAGAACTGGCAGAGTTGCGCCAGTCACTACTTAAAGGTCTTTCTGATGAAGAAATTTCTAAGTGTATGAAATTCTTTACCGTCCTAGGTAGTTCCATTCAATCTTATAAAGGTGACTGACATGTTTAGCTGTCCAGACAAAGATGAATGGATTTTCTCGTTCAAGTGTTTCATTGGTGCGATGCTTGGACTTTATCTCTGTATGCGTATTGGTTTGCCAAGACCTTACTGGGCACCTTTGGCTGCGTATGTC
>CAZHQM010000208.1:0-2131 GCA_964534155.1 uncultured Oxalobacter sp. | reverse complement strand
ATCAGCTGACCGCTTTCATCCACAGGAATCACCTTGATCACCGCACCGGTCGCTGCCGCAATCTGCTGCCAAGGCACGATATTCGCGTGGTGCTCCAACATGGAAATGATGATTTCATCCCCAGGTCTCAGTTTCGGACGCACATAACTCTGTGCAACAAGATTGATGCCCTCTGTCGTACCCCGGACATAGATGATGTTCGATGAAGAAGGGGCATGCAGGAAATCAGCGATTTTCTGACGCGCCTCTTCATACGCATCGGTAGAGCGGGCTGCCAGTTCATGAGCCGCACGATGGACATTGGAATTCTCATGCAGATAGTAATGGCTGATTCGGTCAATCACCGATTTTGGACGTTGTGTTGTTGCGGAATTATCCAACCAGACAAGATTCTGCCCGCCATTCACCTTTTCACCCAGAATCGGGAAATCTGTACGCACCCGCTGGATGTCAAACGGGGCAATCACTGCAGAAGACTGTCCAGGCCATGCAATCTGCTGAACAGGTCGGGCGATAACCTGAGTACCTGCGCCATTGACTGACTGAATGCGTGGGCTATACCCCAAAGAAGAACCCGCAGCAGGAGCCGCACTGACAGGCGGTTGCACAGCACCTCCAGCTTCTGCAGTCAATTCATCCAGTACCTGCTGGTACTGGGCATAGCCAGACAGCGTCGACAATCCAGACTGCAATGCATCCACCCCTTCGCTGAGCACAACATCTACCCCACCGATCGATGGATCTGCCTGACTGACATTCTGGAGACGCTGGGCGCAACGTTGGGCATTGAACTCAGGGAAATAAGCCTGAACCTGCTCAACGAGCGCCTGCAACAGCGCATCATCTGCACCATCAGCCGTGCTTTGAGTGAAATAGGAATTACTTGTAGTCATAATAGTTACCTACATCAACGTCTTCCAGAACTGCAACAGCATCATCCGCAAGGATGGCAACAGAGCAGTAAACAGACAGCAGGTAAGACGCAAGGCCCTTGTCATTGATCCCACGGAATTTAACAGACAACCCTCTACCCTGTTCATTTGGCAGATTGTTCTGATACAGTCCCACGACACCCCGTTTTTCCGCACCGGTACGTACCAGCAGGATATTGGTCTTACCGGCCTTGCCTTTAGGATCACGGACTCCATCAACAAACAGCTTGTTGGTTGGGACAATTGGAATACCGCGCCAGGTCAGGAAATTGGAACCGAACAGGTTGGCAGTTGGTGGAGGAACGCCACGACGGGTGCATTCACGTCCAAATGCCGCAATCGCTCTCGGATGTGCCAGGAAGAAAGAAGGTTCTTTCCAGACCTTGGAAATCAGTTCATCAAAATCATCCGGGGTTGGGAAGCCTGTCCGTGACTGGACACGCTGGGAATCCGCAATATTGTTCAGCAGACCGTAATCACTGTTGTTGATCAGCTGACCTTCCTGACGCTCACGGACACTTTCAATCGCCAGACGGAGCTGTTCCTTGATCTGGTTATAAGGTGCGCTGTAAACATCTGATACCCGTGTATCGATATTGATGATGGAAGAGATGGAATTCAGGCGGTATTCGCGTGGATTTTCCTCATAGTTGATATAGGTCTGAGGGATATCAGCATCCTTACGGAACTGACTGCACAGGATTTCCAGTGGAGAATTGTCATCAACGACCTTATTCAGACGGAAAATCCCGGAATCCAGCCCTTTCCAATCAAGCAGGCGTGTCAGCCAACGGGGGGTGATTGCCTGATACTGCGCTGTGGTTTTTTCGACGTTTGCTAATTGATATGCAGCCTTTTCACCCAATGCATTCAATACATTTTCATCTGCCATGTTTCTTTCCTTTTATTAATCTAATGTTGTCAATTGTTGTAAAAAAATGTGTATGTTTAATAGACTGGCATGCTTGGGTCCACTTCCCTCGCCCAGCCATTGATGCCACCCTTCAGACTGATCAGCCGACCTTCATATCCAGCACGAATCAGTTCTTCAATGATATACAGGCTCTTCTGCCCAACCTTGCAGATAAAGACCGCATCAACATCCTTATCAATTTCCTCTTTTCTCCGCAGTACCTGACCGAATGGAATTGACTTCGCCCCATCAATTTTTGCGATTGACCGTTCATGGACCTCACGGA
>CAZHQM010000207.1:0-2144 GCA_964534155.1 uncultured Oxalobacter sp. | reverse complement strand
TGATGATATCAACCGCGCCTGGGCTGCATTTGAGTGTTTTGACAGTTGCTTCAGTGATGGCTTTCGCCAGTTCCCGCTTCTGTTCAACGGTGCGCCCTTCAAAGAGCTGGATGTTGATGGTTGGCATAGTGCGTTCCTATCAGTAGAGTTCAAGAAAATTCCATAGAGGAAAGTGAGTTCGATTATATATGAAGTGAAGGGAATTTCTACTGTTTGTTTCCTGAATGAGAAAACGCTTGGTAATTGAGGAGTAAAGCTTGTCTAAAGCGTTTGATTTATATAGAATAACCAGCTATTTTTCATAAATCCGTCTGTCTGGTCATGGTGGCGGCGAGAGCAGTCTGCCCGCATATATAGACGGACTTTTTATTGTTTGGAGCGGAGATTCCGCTTTTTCACCACGATTACAAAGATAATTTGGAGCAGAAATGTTTGCGAAAGACCAAACCGTAGCAAAGGTTGACCCAGAGCTGTGGGCTGCTATTCAGCAGGAAAACACCCGTCAGGAAGATCATATCGAAATGATTGCTTCCGAAAACTACACCTCCCTGGCTGTTATGGAAGCACAGGGTACCCAGCTGACCAACAAATATGCTGAAGGCTATCCTGGAAAACGTTACTACGGTGGCTGTGAATATGTTGACGTTGCTGAAGCACTGGCAATCGCACGTGTTAAAGAACTGTATGGCGCAGATGCGGCTAACGTTCAGCCTAACTCCGGTTCTCAGGCTAACCAGGCTATCTTCCTGGCTCTGCTGAATCCTGGTGATACCGTTATGGGTATGTCTCTGGCAGAAGGTGGTCACCTGACCCACGGTATGGCGCTGAACATGTCTGGTAAATGGTTCAACATCGTTTCTTACGGTCTGGATGAAAACGGTGTCATCGATTATGACCAGATGGAAAAACTGGCTCGCGAACATAAACCAAAACTGATCATCGCTGGTGCTTCTGCTTACTCCCTGCGTATCGACTGGGAACGTTTCGCAAAAGTTGCGAAAGAAGTCGGCGCATTCTTCATGGTTGATATGGCTCACTATGCAGGTCTGATCGCTGGTGGTGTTTACCCAAGCCCGGTTCCTTACGCTGATGTTGTTACCTCCACCACCCACAAATCCCTGCGTGGTCCACGTGGCGGCTTCATCCTGATGAAAGCTGAACTGGAACGCAAGATCAATTCCGCAGTCTTTCCAGGTCTGCAGGGTGGTCCTCTGATGCACGTTATCGCTGCTAAGGCTGTTGCTTTCAAGGAAGCGCTGCAGCCTGAATACAAAGAATATCAGCAGCAGGTCGTCAAGAACGCAAAAGTCCTGTGCGATACCCTGATTGCCCGTGGTTTCAACATTGTTTCCGGTACTACCGAATCCCACGTTATGCTGGTTGACCTGCAGAACAAGGGCGTTACCGGTCGTCTGGCTCAGGACGTTCTGGGTCAGTGCCACATCACCTGTAACCGTAATGCTGTTCCTAACGATCCACAGTCTCCATTCGTTACTTCTGGTATCCGTCTGGGTACCCCAGCAATGACTACCCGTGGCTTCAAGGAAGAACAGGTTGCACTGGTTGGTAACCTGATTGCTGACGTTATCGAAAACCACACTGACAAGGAAGTTCTGGACCGCGTTACCGCAGAAGTCAAGAAACTGACCGCAGCATTCCCTGTTTACGAAAAATAAGTAATGCTTGTCAGTCACCATTCTTCGGATGGTGAGGCAGATAAAGGACCTGCAGGATGAAAAATGCCTGCAGGTTTTTTTACGGTACAATGCCTGAGAATGTGGCAGTCTGCGAAAGGGGAATGGCATGGTAAGAACAGGACAGATTGAGAGTGTGGCAGGGATGTCGGAACATGAGGTTTTCATGCGCCGTGCGCTGGAGCTTGCCGGGCAATGTTCGTTGCTGACCTCGCCGAATCCTCGGGTGGGCTGTGTCATTGTCCAAGATGGCAAGGTCGTCGGTGAGGGGTTTACCCAGCCTGTCGGTGGCAATCATGCTGAGATTGAGGCATTGCAGGATGCCGCCAGAAGGCGGGAGGATGTCAAAGGGGCAACGCTGTATGTCACCTTGGAGCCTTGTTCGCATTTTGGCAGAACACCCCCTTGTGCGGATGCGTTGGTCCGGGCGGGTGTTGGCTGTGTTGTTGC
>CAZHQM010000206.1:0-2228 GCA_964534155.1 uncultured Oxalobacter sp. | reverse complement strand
GTCTTGGATTTCTTTCACCAACCGCAATGTATCTTCACGGAACTTTGCCGCGGAATAGGCTTCCGTTGGCTCAATGATATCAATCAGATGATGCGGAACGCTGGCCTGTTCTTCAGCGGATGGTTTGGCTGTGCCGATATCCATGCCACGGTAAACCAGTGCAGAATCGACAGAGATGATTTCAGAGGGGATATGCTTGGCAATCTCCAGTGCGGACGCAGTTTTACCTGAGGCGGTTGGCCCCATGATGGCAATGACAGGTGGCAGAGATTGTTGAGTCATATCAAAAATGAAAGAGTAACAATATCAACAGGTTGTATTGAAGTCTGGAATCAAGGTTTAGAAACGGTCAGCACCAACAGTGGTTCTTTAGGATGAGAGAACTGAACCTTATATCCCTTGAAAACCGTGGAGGCAACATTTGACTGCTTCTGTGCGGCATGAGCCAACTGATCCAGCAGGGATTTGACCTCAGGAATAGTAGTACCAGGAATCGCAGAAGCCGTACCGATCATGATATGGACGGGTGCCAAGGCAAGAGACTTAGGAGTCTGAAGGTTCAGGGTTCCTGTAATCGAGATTTTTTCAATGTTCTTGCCGTCTTCAGTCATGGTGCCGTTAAGGCAGGCATATGACATCGGGCAGGTCTTGAACTGGTTGCCGTTGATCTGCAGGTTCAGTGGATTCATTCTGACAGGATCTTTCTGCATCTGGGTATTGAACTGCTGAACCTGTGCATTGTAGGCAGACTGATATTCAGCAGAAGTGATACCCAACCCCTTGGATGTTGTGGTCTCCGGTGTTTCTGGAGATTTCACCTCAGGTGCAGAAGCCGTGACAGAGCCTGCTGGTGGTTGGGAAGAAGGCGTATCCGGCTTCTTGTTGTCTCCACATCCAGCCAGAACCAGACAGCTTAAAAGAGAGAGGGCAAGTAATGTTTTTTTCATCAGAAATCTCCTGCAATGAGTGCCACATTATAGCAGTCGGCATCGTGTATTGCTGTTGGATAAGAATGGAGAATACCCTCTATTTCCGTTGACCGAGAAAGACACCAGAGAGAATCATCACACAGCCAACCAGCATGGTGATGTTCATCGGTTCGCCGAGCAGGACAACCGAGGTCAGCATCCCAACCAATGGAACGATATAGATGTAGTTTGTTGTTGTCAGGGCACCCAGTTCGGTCATTGCCCGGTTCCACATCAGGAAGCAGAGACCCGATGCAATGATTGACAGGAAGAGCAGGTTTCCCCAGACTGGCAAGCGGAAGAAAACCTCAGTGTCAACTGTCCATGGGTCAAAAAAGATGAATGGAATCAGTGTGATACAGCCGTAAAAGAAAACTTTTCTCGTGATGAAAGAAGAGGAGTACCGAGTGCCAAGCTGTTTCAGCACCATGCAGTAGCAGGACCATGCGATGGCGGCCAGAGCCGTCAGCATATCTCCCCATGGTGACAGTTGGAAAACAAACTGACCATTGAAAACAACCAATGCGACACCGCACAAAGCAATCGCTGAACCAATGAAAAGCGTCTTACCCGGACGTTCATCCTTGAAGAACAGCATCGAGAGAAAAGCTGTGACCAAAGGCGCAATACAGACAATCAGCGAGACATTCGATACCAGCGTCAGTTTCAGGGCATTGTTCTCTGCGACGAAATAAAGTGTTCCGCCCAAGAAACCCAAAGCGACCATCCAGAGCTCATCTTTCAGATTGTCTGCAAACAGTTTTTTCGGAGCGATGATTCCCATGCAGATCCATGCGATGATTGAGCGGTAGAGAAAGATGGCTATCGGAGTCAGTGAATGCTGCATCAGGACCTTTGTTGAGACAAAAGTCACCCCCCAGAGCGAAACTGTCAGCAATGCCAGAAAGTGGTACCAGAACCTGTTACCTGTAATTGAGGATAGGAGAGAGCGGGTCATTGCCTGTCGTTCTTCTGGGTGGAATTCAGACGGATAAGTTGCCAGCCCCCGTTCTGTTTCAGCAGATGGAATCCAGCGTTGCCATAACCATTTTCCTGTTTTTCAAGAATTGGATTCATCTGCTGGTCAGCCAGAAACAGTTCGGCTTGACTGCCATCTTTCGAGAAAACCGCATAACTGCCAGCCCATTCAGTTGGATTGGCAGAATCCGTGACTTTCTCTCCTGTTTCCCAGATGCGGATGCATTGTGACTGCACCGCACTCCAGCTATATCCCGCAGGAGTCAGGCAACCATGCTGGTC
>CAZHQM010000205.1:0-2250 GCA_964534155.1 uncultured Oxalobacter sp. | reverse complement strand
GGACGGATGACATGGAAACCAGCCGCAGTTTTGACTGCCTGTGTACCGGTCTGGCCGATTTTCATCTTCTGGATTTCATCAGCGAATGGTTTGATCAGGTCAGCAGGAACATGCCAGCCGAGATCGCCACCTTTTGCCTTGGTTGCATCGATGTTCAACTCACCTGCAACTTTCTCGAAGTTCTCACCTTTCTTCAGACGTGCCAATACAGCATCAGCTTCCGCCTGGGTCTTGACCAGAATGTGCTTGGTCCAGTATTCCTTGCCTTTGCGGGTTGCCGCATATTTGTCGTATGCAGCTTTGACATCTGCATCGGAGACAGGATTCTTCTTCAGGAAATCAGCCTGCAATGCCTTGATCATCATGGTGCGTTTCAGGGTTTCCATGCTTTTCACAAAGTCAGCATTGCGGTCGACCTTTTCCGCCTTGGCTTCCTGATAGACGACTTCATCGATGATCAGGTTGTTCTTGATCTGGGCACGCAGTTCTGGGGTATCTTTGCCCCCCTGTGTCACGACAGCTTTCACTGCATCATCCATCTTGGACTGTGGAATAGCCTCACCATTGACCTTGGCAACATCTTTAGCATTGGCTGCGCCTGCCATGAAAGCAAATGCGACAGCCACTGCCAGCAGTGATTTTTTCAACATTTTCAGATTCCTCCTTTGGATAAGGTCGGCATGATATGCCCGAAAACAATACGCTATTCAAATATCATAACATCCCGCATACCAGACTGCCATAATGAAAACACGCCAGATGTTTCCGTCTGGCGTGCCTTACCTGTTTACAACCTTAAGATGCCCGTAGGCAATCAGATCATGCTGCCTGATTGTCGAGCAGGCTGCGCAGCATCCATGCGTTCTTTTCATGGATCTGCAGGCGCTGGGTCATCAGGTCTGCGGTTGGCTGGTCATCTGCCTTGTCTGCCTGTGCCAGAACCTTGCGTGCGGTCTTGGTCACAATCTGGGATGCAACGATAACGTCAACAATCATTTCTTCAGCGGTTGGAACACCTGCGGTTTCCTTGACATCAGAAATCTTCAGGTATTCAGCCATGGTGCCTGGAGCTGGATAGCCGAGGGAGCGGATACGTTCTGCGATTTCATCGAGAGCATTCCACAGTTCAGTGTACTGGTCCATGAACATGTTATGCAGGGTCTGGAACATTGGGCCACGGACATTCCAATGGTAGTTATGGGTTTTCAGATACAGGCAGAAGCTGTCTGCGAGCATTTTGGAAAGACCGTCTGCAATCGCCTTGCGGTCTTTGTCTTTGATACCGATTTCAATAGCTGGGACTTTCATTTTCATTTCCTTCAGATATAGGTGAATCCACTTGCCCTGACACTGTCAGCAATTCCGACAGGAAACAGCGTTGCGGGACAAAACCGAAGCCCTTTTGAGGACATTGGTTTCAACTATATCATGCTTTTAAAAAACGTGTTGGGCACAGACCGGTTTTTAATCTGGATTATCCCAAAACAAAAAGTAATACCGAAGCCCATTTCTCGGTCTCATGCCCATTTCAAGACATATGGTGCCCTGTTTATCTGAACTGTGAGAGATACCAAACAGCCTCCTGACGGCACAGGACAGACTTAGACCTGCTGTGTATCCGCCCTAATTTCGCTATAATCCCATGTTTTTCAACCTGTTAGCATCCAAAAGAAGCGCCCGATGAAATGGAAGGCACTTAAAGCCGCTTTTCCGCATACCCTCCCGATTTTTGCAGGATTCCTGTTCCTGGGGATGGCTTATGGCATCTATATGAATGCCTCAGGGTTCTCGTTTGTCTATCCGTTACTCATCAGCATCACCGTATTTGGTGGCTCACTGGAGTTCGTTGCCGTCTCGATGCTGCTGAACCCATTTGCCCCCGTCCAGACCTTCATCATGGCATTCCTGATCCAGGCACGGCATCTGTTCTACGGACTTTCGATGCTGGACAGATTCAAGAACATGGGTTGGAAAAAACAGTACCTGATTTTCGGGCTATGCGATGAAACCTTTTCCATCAGCTATACAACCGAACCACCTGAAGGTGTCGACCGGGGATGGTTCATGCTGTTCATCACGCTTCTGAATCAGGTTTACTGGGTATCAGGCGCCACAATCGGTGCCCTGCTCGGTTCGGTCATCAATTTCAGCACAGCTGGCATCGGCTTTGTGATGACCTCGATGTTTGTGGTGATTTTCTTGGAACAGTGGATGAAAGAGAAACACCACCATTCTGCCTATATCGGGTTG
>CAZHQM010000204.1:0-2286 GCA_964534155.1 uncultured Oxalobacter sp. | reverse complement strand
GTTCTATATAAAAATAGTAGTAATGAACTTTCAGAAAGCTGTGGGTAACTATTATAAGATATTTAAAATCAATGTGTTACTGAATTTAAAGTTTTTGGACAATTTGAGGGCTTTTTCTGCATATTTTTTTGCTTTTTTTATACGCGATGGTTTTCACCATATGCACAACACCTTATCAACAAATTTGTCCACATTAGGGTGTCACGTTGATTTTTTTTACATTTTTTGCCAGCAGATTGTCCGAGAGCATGGCAAACAGCACTAAAATACAGGTATCAAGTTCTGAAGGCTTCTTTTTTGCTTTTTTTCAGAAACCATTTCACATGGCATAACCTTGTTTTAGGTTATATCAAAGAAAACAAACTCCTCTGGTGATTATCCACTATGTTATCCACAGGTTGATATCTGACCTGTGAATAGTTATCAAGTCACTCTTGAAATGATTATGATGTCAGTTTGAGGATAATGTTTCACGTGAAACATCGTTCGATTTTTGTTGAATAGATTTTATGTTGTATTCCATTTTTTATGATGTCATTGTTGTCGGTGGTGGACATGCAGGTACTGAGGCTGCTGCTGTCTGTGCCAGAATGGGCAAGAAGACATTATTGATTACCCATAATTTTGATACGTTGGGACAGCTGTCATGTAATCCATCCATTGGTGGTATCGGTAAAAGCCATCTGGTTAAGGAAGTTGATGCATTGGGTGGCATCATGGCATTGGCTGCTGACAAGGCAGGTATTCAATTCAGGATTCTCAATTCATCAAAGGGACCAGCAGTCCGTTCAACAAGGGTTCAGGTTGACCGCTCCATCTATCGACAGGTTGTTCGATATGCCCTCGAAAATCAAGAAAACCTTTCTTTGTTCCAGCAACAGGTTGATGAGCTGATTGTTGAAAATGGTGAAGTCAAAGGTGTCATCACTCAGGGTGGTGTTGAAATCAGATCATCAACTGTCATTCTGACTGCAGGTACTTTCTTGGATGGAAAACTGTTTGTTGGGATGAATGTTTATCCGGGTGGGCGTTCTGGTGATAAGCCAGCAATTGCATTATCCAATTGCCTGAAAGAACTGAATCTTCCACAGGGTCGCTTGAAGACAGGTACGCCACCCCGCATTGATGGTAAGACCATTGATTTTTCTGTCATGAAAAAGCAGTTGGGTGATTCTGATCCCATTCCTGTTTTCTCTTTTATGGGTAGTGCTGACATGCATCCAGAACAGCTGCCATGCTGGATTACCCATACCAATGAAAAAACACATGACATCATCCGTTCTGGTCTTGATAGAAGCCCTTTGTTTACCGGTGTGATTGAAGGTGTTGGTCCACGTTACTGCCCATCCATCGAGGATAAGATTCACCGCTTCTCTGGTAGAAATTCCCATCAGATTTTCTTGGAGCCAGAAGGTCTGAATACGCATGAATACTATCCAAATGGCATTTCTACCAGTCTGCCATTTGATATCCAGCTAGGTCTGATCAAGACTATTCCGGGCTTGGAAAATGCCCATATCCTGCGCCCAGGTTATGCGATTGAATACGACTTCTATGACCCACGTTCACTGAAATCTTCCCTTGAAACCCGCCAGATCAAGGGGTTGTTTTTCGCCGGTCAGATCAACGGTACAACCGGTTATGAAGAGGCTGCTGCACAGGGTCTGCTGGCTGGTATCAATGCGGCACGCTATGTTTCTGGCGAAGAAGCCTGGGTTCCAAAACGCAATGAAGCCTATCTGGGTGTGATGGTTGATGATTTGATTACCCAGGGCGTTACCGAACCATACCGTATGTTTACCAGCCGGGCTGAATACCGATTGAGTCTCCGTGAGGACAATGCTGATTTGCGCCTGACTGAAATCGGTTACAAGATGGGATGTGTCACTGAAGAGCAGTGTAAGGCATTTGAATACAAGCGTGAAGAAACTGAAAAAGAAATCCAGCGTATGAAAACAACCTGGGTTCATCCATCTGTTCTTTCTTCTGAAGAAGCTGAAAGGGTTCTGGGTAAACAGATTGAACGTGAGTACTCGCTGGCTGATTTGCTGAAACGCCCTAAAGTCAATTACCGTTTGCTTGAAACTTTGACTGGTACCGATGGCCGTACATGGAATCGGGAAGAACCTTTGCCAGATTTTGTGAAAAATCAGGTTGAAATCCAGATTAAATATGCGGGTTATGTCGATCGCCAATCCCGTGAAATTGAAAGACAGTCTGGCTTTGAAAACCTGAAACTTCCTGCTGATATGGACTATGACAGCATCAAGGCACTGTCTATTGAAG
>CAZHQM010000203.1:0-2317 GCA_964534155.1 uncultured Oxalobacter sp. | reverse complement strand
GTGGGAATAAGGGCTTCAAGAGCAGGCAGGGAAACATCTGGATCCCTTGAGGAAGCAGTATCGGGGAATCCAAATGGAGAAAAAGGAACTTCAGTTACTTTCAAAGAATTTTCTGAAAGAAGACATGTCCGCTTTCACAGAAAACCTGTCCTCCCTTATCCGTATCTATGGCATCTCAGAACTTGCACAGGATGCCGGCTTCAACCGCATCTCCCTCTGGCGCTACATGAAGGGAGAGCAGGACATCAAGCTCGCTACATTTGCCAAGATCCTGAAGGCTTTAGGTATCAGGGTCACCTTTGAGTCTGATGCGCAGCTCGACAAAGTCCTGCGCTTTCTCAGATGGCAGAAGCGTCGGATTTCACCAGAAGAGCTTGAAGCGTTTGAGCAGGACATGGCGTCTGAAAGTAAGGAATCAGCAGGGAAAAAAGAAACGGCTTAAATGGGGATCAATCGGCCAGATTGATTAAATGACATCTTTGATTTAAGGAAAGTTTATGAACAGGATATTCAAGGTCATCTTCAGCAAGACGCTGGGGACGCATGTGGTTGCAGGCGAGACAGCCAAGAGTCATGGCAAGAAATCGTTGAAGGCGGTTGTTGCTGTCGCCATGATGGCAGGTGCCATGGGGGGTGCGGGGAATGCTGTGGCGGATGAAATCCAATGGCCTGAAAGTGGCAATGCACAACAGTCGAATGATTATACTGCATCAGGTGTCAGAGCTGTTTCTGTTCCAACATCAGAAAACTATAACACTGAGAGCCCAATAAATGTGAGTGGTCATTATTTTAAAACTTCAACCATATCAGTTATTGAGGGGGGGGATAACAATTCAACTTTTTCTACAAAATCCATATCTGCTAGTTTGAGTAATTCAGAAGTATCTGGCAAGTTTTCGATAATTCGTCCAACGGAAAATACCGCGGCAAGTTGTGTTGGCGTAAAAATCGATGGCGATGTGGATATTGATATCTCCAACACAGATTTTTCCCGCAATGAGAATGATAATATTTCCATTACTGGTGGTGATTTTTGGGGACAGTCTGTTGAGGTTACAGGAAAAACCACGGTCAAATTAACTGATGTCAAAATTCAAAGCGAGCTTGGTTCGAATGCAGGGTTTATCCTTTATGCATCTCGTTCTAAAAGCCTTAACAAAATTGGTGATATTGATTTAACTGTAGAAAAATCAACAATTGATTCATTTGCTACCCCCATCTACGATATAGGAGGTGGGTTTGAAGCGCGGAACATTAACGTAGTCTACAAGGATAGCACTATTGCCAAAAAAAAGACGTGGAACCACATTGTCAAGACTTCGGGGGGTAAGTTGAATATTGGTGATATTAGCCTGACGATAGACAATTCTAAGGTTGCTGGCACACTAGTATTTGACGTTAATAATTCCAGTACTGCAAAAAGCATCTCGGCCATTGTTGATAACCATTCGCAAGTGGACTCTTTGTTCCTGGTAAATCCCAGAGCTGGAAACGAATCCTCTGTTGAAGGAAAGGTTTCTGCGAATATTGCTGGCGGTAGCGATGTTGGGTCCATTACTGTGGTCAGAAATAGAGCTATAACCGAGATGTCTCTTAAAGAAGGATTTGACATTGTCATCTCTGGTAAGGAAACGAATGTTTCTTCAATTACCGCCGTTTTACAAGATCAATCTACAGGCTCAACAAATATCGAAAAAGACAGTTCTGTTACGATTGATGGCGCCAAGGTGGGATCACTTCAAGGGTTTGTTGTAACCTCATCAACTACAAGTGCAACAGCTAAAGCAACAGCTAAAGATTTTGCCGTTAATTTGAACAATGCCACTATCACTGATAATGTCACTGGCCTCAATAGCGCCAATGGGGGATCGGCAACAATAGATTCCCTTTCCATCAATGCGACAGGTGAAAACACTGTCGGTGGTGCTATTCTAGCAATCCAGAAAGACGATAATGCTTCCAGCAATGTGTCTATAACCAACGATATCAAACTGTCAGTAGGTACTTCTACTGCTTCGGGTTCCCTGATCGTTTCCGACACTGATATTGGTGTCAATGGATTCAAGGATGTTAATGTTACAGGGCAAGACTCCCTGTTGAAGTCTGCATTGACCGCTAACAAGAATCTCAATATCTCTCAAGAAGCTACCTTTGAAGGAAGCCTGACAGGATCTTCTGTAGAACAGATGCGCATGACTGATGGCGGAAAATGGAATGTAACTGGTGACTCAACAGCCCAATCCATCACCACAGACAACGCTGCCATCAACAACACCTCAGATGCAACCATCAATGTAGGCGAACTGAAGACTGAAGG
>CAZHQM010000202.1:0-2404 GCA_964534155.1 uncultured Oxalobacter sp. | reverse complement strand
CCCCTGCTCTAACCAACTGAGCTATAGGCCCGTGAGAGAACCGATATTATATCAGTTTCCCTCCAAGAAGCTTTTCAGCTTGTCAGAACGGGAAGGATGACGCAGCTTACGCAGAGCCTTCGCCTCAATCTGACGGATACGTTCACGGGTCACGTCGAACTGCTTACCGACTTCTTCCAGAGTATGGTCGGTAGACATCTCAACACCGAAGCGCATACGCAGAACCTTTGCTTCGCGCGGGGTCAGGGAATCCAGCACATCCTTGACCACATTGCGCATGGAAGCATGCAGCGCCGCATCCGCAGGAGCCAGCGTATTGCTGTCCTCGATGAAATCGCCAAGATGCGAATCATCATCGTCACCGATCGGGGTTTCCATCGAGATAGGTTCCTTCGCGATCTTCATGATCTTGCGAATCTTGTCCTCAGGAATATCCATCTTCTCTGCCAGAGTTGCTGGATCTGGCTCAGAACCGGTTTCCTGCAGGATCTGGCGGGAAATACGGTTCATCTTGTTGATGGTTTCAATCATGTGGACAGGGATACGGATGGTTCTTGCCTGATCGGCAATAGAACGGGTAATCGCCTGACGGATCCACCATGTCGCATACGTCGAGAACTTGTAACCACGGCGGTATTCAAACTTGTCCACCGCCTTCATCAGACCAATGTTGCCTTCCTGGATCAGGTCCAGGAACTGCAGACCACGGTTGGTGTATTTCTTCGCGATGGAAATAACCAGACGCAGGTTAGCCTCGGTCATTTCTTTCTTCGCCTTGCGGGCATGGCTTTCACCAGCCAGCATGCTCTTCTCGATCTCACGCAGGTCACTCAGCGGCATACCGACCATTTCCTCAATCTCAATCAGTTTGCGCTGATGTTCATTGATGACTGGGCGGCTGCGTTCCAGCAGCGGGCTGTATGGATGAGCGGCAGAAATCTCGTTTTCCAGCCATTCAAGGTTGGTTTCATTGCCCGGGAATTCAGTGATGAAATACTGACGAGGCACACCGCATCGGTCAACAGCAACCTTCAGGATGTCTTTCACGATATTGCGGACAGACTTCATCTGTTCACGCAGGGTATCGCACAGTTTCTCAGTGAAACGTGCCGTGAAACGCATCCCCAGCAGCTCTTCAGATATCGCCGCATGAGCCGCCATATAAGCCGGGGACTTGTAACCATCCTTGCCGCTTTCATTGTAGTAAGCCTTCTGCATTGCCGCATAGTGTTCCTCAATGCGGGCAAAGCGTGCGAGCGCATCAACCTTCAATGCCTCTTTCGCCTCAGCTGACAGGCTGGCACCGACAGTGCCGGATGCAGAATCATCATCGTCATCATCATCGTCATCAGCATCGGTATCGTTGTCATCATCATCGTCGTCATCCGCATCATCCGCATCATCATCGGAAGAAGAGGAGACCGGAGGCGGCTCTTCCAGATCCGCCATACCATCGACAACATCATCGATCTCAGTCGCGCCATCACGGATCTCTGCCGCAGCAGCAAGAATCTCAGCGATTGTGGTCGGGCAGGAGGAAATCGCCGTGATCATATCTTTCAGGCCTTCCTCGATGCGTTTTGCAATCTCGATCTCACCCTCACGGGTCAGCAGCTCAACAGAGCCCATCTCACGCATATACATACGGACAGGATCGGTTGTACGGCCGAACTCAGAATCAACGGTCGCCAGCGCTGCCTCAGCCGCCGCCTCAGCTTCTTCCTCAGTTGCGCCATTGACCGCATTGTCATTCAGCAGCAGATCTTCCTGATCAGGGGCAACTTCAGAAACATTGATGCCCATGTCATTGAAGGTACTGATAATCCCTTCGATCTGATCGCTGTCATTGAGTCCATCAGGCAGATGGTCATTGATTTCAGCATGGGTCAGGTAACCACGTTCCTTACCCATCTTGATGAGCATCTTCAGACGCTCACGACGACGTTCGAGTTCTTCCTCGGATGCCTCGTCACTACCCAGATTACCGGTCAGCAGTGCTTTTTCTTTCTGACGCTGGCTGCGTTTGCTTGCCTTCTTCAGCTCCTCACGTTCCATCGCATTGATGGCAGAGAGCTCATCACTTTCAGGCTGAGCTTCTTTTGGCTTACGGCCACGGCGACCAGGTACCTTCTCGGTAGGCAGGACATAGCTGGAAGTATCAATCTGTGCCAGAGCAGCCGCATCAGTCATCACGACAGCATCGCTGCCATTACCGACCTCTTTCGCCACAGATTCAGCAGGTGCTTCCGCTGCTGACTCAGCAGCCTCTGCCGCCGCCTTAGCAGCTGCGGCTTCTGCCTCTTTCTGGGCTTTTGACTTGCGTCCACGGGTCTTCTTGACTTTGACTGGTTCTGCGGCAGGCTCAGCAGATTCGACTGTTTTTGCTTCAACAGGAGCTTCAACC
>CAZHQM010000201.1:0-2426 GCA_964534155.1 uncultured Oxalobacter sp. | reverse complement strand
GAGGAGATTGCTCCGGATCAGGGCATTTGCCTCATCGATATGTGGCTCCTGAGTAGCGGCAAGGCGCATACACTGGCGGAGCGTAAGTTCGATGCGGTCGAAGAACTGGTTCATGCGTTTCGCAAGGCGTGGGTTTTCATTGACAAGGGCATCTCCAATGATGACACGGGTCATTCCCTGGTTCTTTTCGGCAAACCCCAAGAGAAGGACAGCGATTTTCTGAGCCTGGACAAGACCACGCTCCTCTTTGTCGCAGATACGGTTGATCAGACCGAAGATACTGGTCTCGATGAATTCGATGAGCCCCTCAAACATCTGGGCCTTGCTTGCAAAATGACGGTAAAGGGCAGCCTCGGAGATGCCGAGCTTGGCGGCAAGTGCTGCGGTGGTGATTTTCTCACCTGTCGGACTTTCAAGCATCATTGCGAGTGCCTGAAGGATCTGCTGTCTGCGTTCGCCGGTTTTGAGTCTTGCCATTTTGTATCGCCTTACAGTTTGTGGAACCGAAGTTTCCTGAGCTGACGGACAGAACTGATACGGTGGTCGATGTAGGCTGGCCGTCCTGCTACGGTTTTGCTGCGGGGGTGCGCGTACGCATGTGTGGATCGGTGACTGCGTTTGAGATACTGCGTGACGAGCACGGTTTTCATGCCTGTTATTTTAGCCGTTTTGAGACTATGTATATCATCTTCAACAAGGATACATTGCGCAGATGTGGTTTTGAGGTGTGCGGGAAGGTACCTGAAATAGCGTTTTGATGGCTTGGGGGTAAATATCCGCGCAATATGCATGTTCTCGATAGAGATGATGCGGCTGAAGATGTTCTGGAGTCCGAGTATCCTGAGAATCTGTCGGGCATAGCTGCCCGCCGAATTGGTCAGGAGCACTTTCCTGCCGGGAAGGCGGCTTATCAGGGCCCTGAGACCCTTTTCAGCATGGACCATGGACGGAAGATCCCTGAACTGATGCGCGGCCCTGAGAAAGGATTCTGCACGTTTGCCGGGGGTTCTGCTGATGCCGAGGAGAGTCGCCCCGAACTGCCGCCAGTACTGCTGGCGCAGGACATCTGCCTGCTCAAGCGTCAGTCTGGCTCCTGCTGGCCCACAGTTGTCGGCAATCCATTGATTCATGTTGATGCTGATCTGGGGAAAGATTTCAGCGGATGCGTTGTGGAGCGTATTGTCGAGATCGAAGAGCCAGAGCATGTTCCGTCTTATCAATGAAAAAGCCCGCTGGCTGATGCTAACGGGCTTTTCTGGTTGATGTTGCCTTTGGATTATCTCCGTTTGGTCTTGGAGGTCACTGGCTTGGCCTGTGCCGCCATTGCCTGTTCAAGAGCCACTTCCTTATCAGCTTTCTTGTTGATGTAGTAGTGGTGTGCGATGGAGATGAGGTTATTCACAATCCAGTACAGCACCAGACCAGCTGGGAAGAAGAAGAAGGAGATGGAGAATGCCAGTGGCACCAGCATCATGATCTTCGCCTGCAGTGGATCAGGTGGTGGAGGGCTCATCTTCTGCTGGAGGAACATAGTACCTGCCATGAAGATTGGCAGCAGGTAGTATGGATCGGAAGCAGCCAGATTGCTGATCCAACCAAGCCATGGTGCATTACGGATTTCAATAGATGCCAACAGCACCCAGTACAGGGAGAGGAAGACTGGCATCTGGATGATCATTGGGAGACAGCCACCCGCTGGATTGATCTTCTCACGTTTGTAGAGATCGATCATTTCGCGTTTCATGGACTGTGGATCATCTTTGTATCTGTCTTTCAGGCGGTTGATGACCGGGGTGAACTTACGCATTCTCGCCATGCTCTTGTAACCCATATGGGAGAGTGGAGAGAGTACGAGTTTAATCAGGATCGTCAGGATGACAATGGTCCAGCCCCAGTTACCGATTTCGTCGTAGATGCGGTTCATGATCCAGAAGATCGGTTTCGCCACGACAGTCAGGAAGCCATAGTCCTTGACGAGATCAAGGCCAGGTGCCGCCTGTTCAAGCAGTTTGGTTTCCTGTGGTCCCATATACAGGCGGGATTTGTTGTTAACAGTTGCCTGTGGTGCGATGTCCAGGTTGATCTGTGTACCGACCGCGAAGAGGTCTTCACCGACTTTGGATGTGTAGTTTTCGCGTGCAATGCCCTGACCAGGGATAAACGCAGAAACGAAGTAGTGCTGAACCATCGCAACCCAACCATCGTTGGCCTGTTTGACGAACTTGTCGCTGGAGCCATCTTCGGTGATGTTGTCGAATTTCAGCTTCTGGAATTTTTCTTCAGAAGAGTAAACCGCTGGACCCGTGAAGGTACTGACGAAGCGGGACTGGCCTTCTGGGCGGCTGCTGTCACGCAGGAGCTGCAGATAGAGCTTGGTGTTGATTGGTTCACCACCGAGGTTGGTCACCTGCTGGTCGACATCAACA
>CAZHQM010000200.1:0-2468 GCA_964534155.1 uncultured Oxalobacter sp. | reverse complement strand
CTTCTCAACCCTTTGCCGGATCTACTAAGGCGAAATCCTTATACCGAATTTGTGGCTCTGCAATCGGTGGTGCTGGCATTATCCTTTTGATTCCTCTTTTTTACAACTACGTTGTGCTTGGTGCCATTATTCTGGGACTTTGGTATGGTTTTTGGATTTTTGTTGCCTTGCATGACAGGACCCCTCGCGCGTATGCTTTTCTTTTGGGTGGATATACCATCGGTATTGTTGCAATGCCAGGTATGAGTTCTGCTGAACAGATGACCTTCCCTATTCTCTTTGATCTGGCAATCAACCGTGTGCAGGAAATTGCAGTTGGCGTTGGTGCTGCAACATTCATTCATGCAGTTATTCTTCCGACCCGTGCTGGTAACGTTGTTATTTCAAGACTTGATCAGGCGCTTAAGGATACGGCTGTTAATATCCGTAACATCATTGATTATAAAAGGGATTTTACTGATGCTCGCCCTAACCTGAACAAGCTATCAGGGACTATTACCGAACTGCGCATTATGACAACCAATGTGCCGTTCGAAGCAGAAAACCTTCGCTGGGTTCACAATATATTAGGTTCCGTGCAGGATCATCTTTCTGCTCTTGTTCCAACACTCTCTTCAATAGATGACCGCATCCGCTATTTTAGAAACAATCCTCAGGCACTTTCCCCTCAGCTTAAAAGCATATTAGACGATATCAGTATTTGGCTGGAAAAAGGTTCTGATAATCCTTATGCCTATGCGGTTACTTTGCGCCGAAAAATTGATGCGCTCATTCCAGCTATTACTGAGTCTTCAATTTGGGATGATATGCTCATTGCTAATTTATGTAATGACCTGTATCAGTTGGTTGATATCTGCGAGGACTGCTTTGGTTTGCGCCGTCGTGTCGATGAAGGGGTGGCTGGTAAAGAGCCGAGCGTTGAATCAAAGGAGCGCAGGGTTTCTACTCTCTCTCTTTTGGTTGACAAGAAAAAGGCTTGGGCTTCTGCCTTTGCGTCTTGTGCTTGTGTGATTGTTACAACTTTTATTTGGGTTATTTCGGGGTGGAATTCAATGTTTGCTGCACCAATGATGGGCGGTATGTATTGTCTCTTTTTCTCTGCAATTGATAATCCTGTTCCATTACTGAAGGGACAGTTCTGGCTGACGGTTGCCTCAGCTGTTCCTGCGGGGCTGTATATCTTGTGGCTGATGCCATCTGCACATAGTTTTGAAATGCTGATGCTTGTTTTCTTCCCGTTTTTCATCTTATGCGGAACATATTTGATGAGACCTGCCAAAGCTATCATCTGCATTCCTTTTTTCTTTACTACGATGGCAACGATGACCATGTTTGACCAAGGCTCTGCAAATATGACTGCTTTCATTAATGTACAGTTTTCCCAGTGTATCGGTATCCTGTTTTCCGTGATTTTTATGAGTATTTGCCGTTCAATCAGTATGGAGAGCTTGATTAAAGGTGTAGTTAAGGCAATTTGGAGTGACATTGCCAAGCTCGGTGCCGCCAAAGAGGCTCCTTCAGCCATTCTAGTAGCAGTCAAGATGGTTGATGGTATCAGTTTGATAGCTCCTCGTCTGGCAATTGCCCAGAAAGATCATGAGGCAAACCGCTCGGGTACCCTGCAGTCAGCAGTCAATATCCTTCTGGATATGCGTGTCGGTATGAATATGACTAAATTGCTGAGAGCCCAGTCACGTTTGGGGATCGATGGGTCGCCTTTTCAATCGGTTTTACAAAAATTGGCGTCTTATTACGAAAAACAGAAAGATGTTCCTGAAGAAGTGTTCCATGATCTTTTAAAAGAAATTGATCACGCAATTGCCAGGATGACAGCGATGCCTGCTTACCGTCAGCAGAATGTGGCTGTTGCTGCATTGACAGGTATTCGATGCGATCTTTTCCCTCGGGCTCAACCTTATTCTGTTGCCAGTGTCGTTTCTACTGCGTCGTAACCTTGAGGATTTTATTGACACAACTATTTGAGATGATAATAATTACCGTCGCAATAGTTTGTATTCCAATTATTTGCTTTCAATGAAAAATATAGAAACTCAAGATTACGATGAATTGCTGATGATTCTCTGTCACAACCTGACCCGTGTGGCTCGGGCCTATCGAACGGCAGGTGACAGGGTTGCAACACAGTATGGACTGTCTCAGGCAACAGCTTGGCCGGCTGTTTTAATCAGTCAGATGGGGGACGGGGTCAGGCCAGGTGAAATTGCCCATGCTTTAGGCTTGGATCCATCTTCTGTGGTTCGTGTTATCGATAACTTAATTGCTGCTGATCTGATGACCCGAAAAGAAGATAAGACTGACCGTCGTGCAAGGCTTTTATCGTTAACTGAAAATGGCCATGAACGCGTGCGTGTGATCAAGGAGGCAATGTTGCCATTCAGACGCAACTTATTCAAAGATATTGACCCTGATGAGCTCAAAATCTGCCTTAAGGTCATCAAAGAACTGGG
>CAZHQM010000199.1:0-2486 GCA_964534155.1 uncultured Oxalobacter sp. | reverse complement strand
GAAGACGCTGCTGTTGAAGAAACAGACCCGCAAGGTTTCTGTGACTCCGAAGACTCTGGACAAATATCTGGGCGTCCGTCAGTTTGATTTTGGTGTGGCAGAAAAAGAAAACCGTATTGGTGAAGTCACAGGTCTCGCATGGACAGAGGTCGGTGGTGAACTGCTGACCATTGAAGCAGTCACCATGCCGGGTAAAGGCAATATCCTTCGGACTGGTACCTTGGGGGATGTCATGAAGGAATCCATCGAGGCTGCGAGAACCGTTGTCCGAAGCCGTGCCAACAAGCTGGGCATCAAGGATGAAGCCTTTGAGAAAAAGGATATCCATATCCATGTGCCTGAAGGTGCGACTCCTAAGGATGGTCCATCTGCAGGTATTTCGATGACCACAGCTCTGGTATCCAGTTTTACAGGCATTCCTGTGCGTTCAGATGTTGCGATGACTGGGGAAATCACTCTGCGTGGTGAGGTTCTGCCAATCGGTGGGCTGAAAGAAAAACTGCTGGCGGCTCTGCGTGGTGGCATCAAGAAAGTAATTATTCCTCAGCAGAATGTCAAGGATCTGGCGGATATCCCAGACAATGTCAAGAACAGTCTGGAAATTATTCCTGTCAAATGGATTGATGCAGTGCTTGAAACAGCTTTGGAAAGTCAGCCGGTTTCGCTGGATGATGTTCAGCCAGAGGCAGTCGCGTCTGAGGCCAAGGAAAAAGATGTGTCCAAGGCACCGACGACACACTAAGCAATCATCTTGATAGTTGAGGTCCCGACAGGAATCTGATTCCTGCCGGGATTTTTTATCGGGTTGCAACCAGGTTGTTCAGCAGTTTTCTTGCAATTGGAGCCAGTTCGCCAGCTAGCAGACCAATCTGACCATTCAGCTCATCAGCTAAGATGTCTGCTGACTTGCCGTGGAGCCAGACAGCGCCTGCTGTGGCTTCAAATGGCGACCAACCTTGGGCAGTCAACGCCCCAATCATACCGGTCAGGACATCTCCCGTGCCACCGGTTGCAAGTCCAGGATTTCCGGTTGGATTAAGAAGAATATCGCCTGTTGGTGAGGCAATGATTGTTCCAGATCCTTTAAGGACAGCAACCGCATTGAAATGCTCCGCCAGTTTTTTTGCAGATTGGATACGGTTCGCCTGAATCTGGGGCGTGGACGTTTTCAAGAGCCGTGCCGCTTCCAGAGGATGCGGTGTGATCACCGAGGGCGATTTCCTGTACATCAACAGTTGTTCAAGTTCCTCGCTCTCTGAGATGTTGTTCAATGCATCCGCATCCAAAATGACTGTTTTATCGGTCAGGAGAATCTGCTGGAGATATTCTTTTGCGATGGCAGAGCGCCCCAATCCCGGACCAATTGCCAGAACATCGGCAGAGAAATCGTACTGATGCGCAACACGAAGCATCGCTTCTGGACAGACAGGGTCAAAGGTTGGGGAAGACCTGAGATAGACTGAATAACATAAACCCGCACCAAGCATCAGTGCGGCTCTGGATGCGAGTGCCAGTGCACCTCCCATGCCATCATCTCCTCCGATAATCGCAAGCCGACCATAGGTGCCTTTATGTGAGTCATGTGGACGTGGTTTCAGGAATGCCCCGAATATATCCGGTGAGTTTGTGTGCAGATCCGTGGAAACAAAATGGCGCTCATCCACAGCCAGTCTGGCAACGCGGACCTCGCCCGCATAGTCCCTTCCTTTGGCTGTATGCAGCCCAGGCTTATCGGCAATGAATGTGATTGTATGGGATGCTTTCACAGCAGTCATATCCTCACCAACAATCATGCCTGTATCCGCATTCAAGCCACTTGGCACATCCAATGCAAGAATTGGACAGGAGAATGTATTGATAAGGTCAACGATTTTTTTCAGATTGCCACCAAGTCCTTCCCTGAGACCAATGCCAAAAATACCGTCAACAACCAGAGCCCATTCCTGTTGTTCCAGATATTCCAGTGTCGCACCGATTGAAAGGGAATCCTCCCAGTGGATGTTGGTTTTTGCCGCGCGTCGTAATGCCTGTTTGGCTTCTTCTGACTGTGGTTTCCTGTTCAATGCAAGCAGGACAGAAACAGAAAAACCGTCATCTGCAAGATTGGCGGCCATTTCCAAGGCATCGCCACCATTATTTCCAGGACCCGCAAGTACGAGAATCCGGTTGTTTTCTTGCGGGGATGGAGAGAGGACGGATTTCGCAAAATCAGCAGCTTCTTTCCCCGCACGCTGCATCAGTGTGCCGACAGGTAGTGCATCCAGTGCTGATGTCTCGATTTTTCGGATATCATCGATAGAATATAGTCTGTTCATAATCTGGCAAAAGAGAATTCTGGTTGTCAGCAAAACACCATTTCCGTCAAAAAAGGCAATGGCGCAACAGCTGGAGGGAAAACTGTGACAAACCGTCAGTTTTTCTTCATAGTCAGTAGGTATTTACTTTCTAAGCCTATATTTTTTAAGTACAATAGTAAACCCTTGAAA
>CAZHQM010000198.1:0-2488 GCA_964534155.1 uncultured Oxalobacter sp. | reverse complement strand
CTGCTGAACCGCCCGATGCACGACTTCGCCCTCATCGAACGCCGAAGCAACACCCCGCAGCTGCGGGCAATGCCACCACTCGAAGAACCAGTCTATTACAGCCTCGCCTACCGCTACGACTATGCCGCCTGTGCCATCAGCCGTTCACGCCTCATCGGGCTGGACATTGAGATCGCTGACAAAGAACGCGAAATCGCCACCCCGGCAGAAACCGCCTTCAACGACAATGAAAACCGCTGGCTGGCACAGAAACCCGCTGACCAATGGCACGAAGGCTACTACGAACTCTGGACACGGAAAGAAGCCTGCCTCAAACTCCTCTCCAACAAACATGGTGGTATCCAGGATGACAAATTCTGGCAGACCGACTGCCTGAACGACAGCCGCTTCACCTGGACAACCCAGAAAGCCGATGACGGTCTCATCATCACCATCTGTCAGGCTAATCCAGACATCGCCTTTGAACTCACCCAGACACAGGCATACAACCTCGACAATGCGTTTGATATTTTCAAGCGGTGAAAGAAACCATTTTCACCTATGCGAACATTCACTCAAGTGAAGAAAAGTGAATGAATAAAGTGAATAAACGCCATTCCCTGAATCTGGCACAATGAGTCCGTCGAATCTGGGCTAATGGATTTGTCGAAAATGGGCTGATGAAAATGCCAGATTTGGGCTGATGACTGATATAATGCCCTCATTTATATTAGATTTTCAGAAATGAGGCCATATGAAAAAGTATCTGCCACGTGTCATCGATACACTCATTGAAAAGCATCTCTCCACCTTCGGTGCGGTCTGTGTCGAAGGTCCAAAATGGTGCGGTAAAACATGGACCTCATCCCAGCACAGCCAGAGCCAGGTATTCCTTGCTGATCCTCAAGGCAATTTCCAGAACAGAAAACTGGCAGAAATGGATCCATCCCTTGTGCTGAACGGTTTGGCACCCAGATTGGCTGATGAATGGCAGGAAGTTCCCGCCATCTGGGACGCTGTCCGTTTCAAGGTCGATGAAACAGGCAATGCGGGGCAATTCATCCTGACTGGATCCGCCACCCCAAAAAACAAAGGCATCCTGCATAGCGGCGCAGGCCGCATCTCCAGCGTCCGTATGAGACCCATGTCCCTCTGGGAATCCCAAGACTCGACCGGTGATGTTTCCTTACAGTCTCTCTGTAAAGGAGAATTCAAGCCTGCCATGCATGAAACGCCCAAACTCGAGCAGCTCATTCATTTGATAGTGCGCGGAGGCTGGCCAGCACTGCTTCAGCATCAGGACAGTGATACATCACTTTTACCCAAACAATACATCAATGCAGTCGTCAACAACGACATCCTGCGTATGGACAATATCCGGCGCGATTCGCATAAGATGCTGATGGTACTCAAATCACTTGCGCGCAATGTCGCAACCACCGTATCGGAAAAGACCATCATTCAGGATGTCAAAGATGCAGACGATGTCGAACTTGCCAAAACAACCGTATCTTCGTATCTGGATGTTCTCAGACGCCTGTTCATCATTGATGATGTGCCCCCTTTTGCATTGAATGTCCGTTCACGCGCACGCCTGAAAAAATCGCATAAACGGCTTTTCTGCGATCCATCCCTTGCCTGCTCACTCTTGAACTGCACCCCAGCCATGCTGCTGAATGACCTTGAGACCCTTGGCTTCCTGTTTGAAAGCCTCTGTCTCCGGGACCTGCGCATCTATGCGGAATCCTTTGGGGCAAACCTCTATCACTATCAGGATGACTCCAATCGGGAGGCAGATGGTGTTGTGGTACTCCCTGATGGAAACTGGTGCGCCTTTGAAGTAAAACTCGGCGCCAATCAGATTGACCAGGCAGCCCATTCCCTGAAAAAACTCAAGGCATCATTCGAGGGCATCGATAAAGCAGTGCCTCCTAAAATCCTCTGCGTCATCTGCGGTCTTTCAAACGCAGCATACCAACGCCCTGATGGTGTTTATGTTGTCCCTATCACCGCACTGAAAAACTGAATCTTCACTCGAATGAATAAAGTGAACAAACGCCATTCCCTGAATCTGGTACAATGAATCTGTCGAATCTGGGCTAATGGATTTATCGAAAATGGGCTAATGAAAATATCAAATATGGGCTAATGAGCCTGCACACCATCTAATATCCCCATTAAAAAACAGCAACTTCTCAGCCATCAGGCAGGGAAATTGCTGTCAATCCGACTCAGATCAGTCTGATGATCAGAAGCTGTGTCTTACACCGATACTGAACTGGTAATCACGTTTCGCAGGACCAGCGACGCCCATATCGGCTTCACCGTAGAGCGTCCAGTCCTTACGGAAGTTGTAAGTACCACCCAGAGCGAACTCAGTCCAGTTGCCCCCGAGGTTTTCGGTATAGCGGCGGGACTTGCCGCAACTGGCGATGCAGTGTCCCATCGGTAAAGAGACCTCATCTTCCTGCCAACATCCTCAGCCGTGAATTCAGGTCGGCTCAGCCAG
>CAZHQM010000197.1:0-2552 GCA_964534155.1 uncultured Oxalobacter sp. | reverse complement strand
CTGCACCGATCATCAGGGGTGCCAATTTTTTCATGGTGTTTTTCTCAATATTGAGGGTAGTGGAATAACTTTTCGAGTTTAGAAAGAAAACAGGGCGATGTCCAGCAGGCATCAGCAGAATGGGCTGTTCTGGTGAGGAGACAGCCCATGTTTTTGATGCTTTCTGCTAAGTGTTCTTTTAAGGTTTCTTCTGGACAACGACCGCATCGCCGGTGATGGTGTAGAGGATTCTCGGTGCAATCGTCATGGATTCAAGTCCTGCACAGCTGACATGGAGATTGACGATGGCGTTTGCGCCAAGGCGGATGACATCAAGGTCAGCGGCTTTGAGTGCCTGCCTGAATGCGCTCTTGGTGTCAGCGGTGCCATTGTTCGGTGAGAGGGTCTCGGTGACAGATGCGGTGACGATGTCTTTGTGCTCAACGGTTGTGTAGCCGAAGATTTCACCGGTTGTACTGTGGAGCACTTCAGATGCGGCGGCTTCTGCTTTCTGCTGTTCTGCCTGTTTTTCCTTGTCCTGCGCTTCAGAGACCTTGAGTTTTTCTTTGAGGCGTTCCAGGTTGGAGACAACATTCTCTTTGAGCGGACCATCAGCCATGGTGGTGAGGTTGCGCGCGAACCGGTTGATCAGGTTGATGATTTCATCCTGGGTGACTGGTGTGCGTGCTGGGTCGGTCAGGTCCTGATAGGCTTCATCACAGGATGGGCATCGGTTGACGTCGAGGGTGATGGATGCACCGCAGATTTCGCATGGATGGAAATTCTTCTTGATGTCAGCGGAGATGGTGTTGACTTTCTGGACGAGTCTGCCGAGCAGTCCACTACCGTTCTGTGGCGGGTTGTTTTCAGGTGTGTTTGCCATTTGAGTGCCTCTTGAAGGTTGTATTGGCAGTAGTCTAACGTGCGGATGGATTAGATGCCAGCAGGATTACAGTTTGTTGCAGGATGACAAGGGCATAAGAACGCCCGATACATCATGGCGAGTACCGGGCATAATATGCAGCCCCCGGGGAAAGGAGACCTGGGCGGATGCCTCAGGTACAGTCATGTCTGCGTTACCCGATGCCACATTGCAGCTGTTATTATTCCCCACTTGCTGCTTGGGGGACAGGTTGGGAGGAAGCCTGTCTACCATGAAAAACAATCCGGATATGTGGAGGAATTGTGTTTTCTTTTATCAGTGTACGGTTTCGTTTCCTGCCAGTTTGCTGACCATCTGCTCGTGGAGAATGCCAATCATGCTGGTGATTCTGAGCAGGATGCCTTCGAGCTCATTGTCCTGTGGATAGAATGGATGATGGGACTGCCACTGTTCTCCCGATTCATGACGTTTGTATTTACGGAAGCATTCAATATCTTCTGCGAGGAGTTCAAGCGTCGAGACTTTCTGTCTGATATCGTGCACACGCTCATACAGATTCAGGAATCCATGGATCCAGATCGAGAATTTACCTTCTGGCCAGTCTGGTCTGACCAGATGGATGTTATGACTGATTTCAGTCAATACACCAGAAATGCGGTTGAGCAGTTCCTGGGAGTTCTGTTGGGCATTCTGTAACATAGGCGTAACCTTGATTGGAGAAGTCGGCAGATACACAACACGTTTATGTAATATTTATCATATAGATTTTTTGATGGGTTTGTCGATGGATTGTTCAGTTTTTATTTCGGTTTCTTGATTTTGGTCAATTCTGAAGTAGGAAAATCACCGTTTTGGGCGTGAATCCGATGGTTTACTTCCAGAATGCGATTGTCTGGTTTCGGCAATCCGTCAGCAGGATTTACTGCGCAGCCGTTTTTCAATCTTGGCAAGGCGTGTCAGGACTGGCGCAAGATCGGTGTCGTTCTGGTCGGATACAGGCTCGTCCTGCCAGTCTTCTTCATGCTGCGCTTTTTCGTTTTGCAGGCACTGTTCGATATCTTCCGCGAGCAGGGAGAGGATGTGGGTCTTACGGACGATGTCTGGAGCCTTGTCGTAAAAGTCGATCCAGCTGTCTATCCAGACTGCGAGGTCTTCTGCCAGCCAGTTTTCCTGTACCAGCTCGAGGTTGCTGTTGAATTCAGCCAGCGCCTGACGGATGCGTTCAATGGAGCGGTGGATGTTGCTGTTGGTACTCTGCATAGTTCTTTTCCCCCCAGACTTTGCGATTATCGAAATTGTACTCAACAGTATACCGCAAACCATGGTGTTTTTCTCCTTTTTCAGAAGAAAAAAGACGATATCAGGGAAAGGTGTTTCTTGTGTGCGGTAGTTGACCGACAGTCACAGTGGACTGTCGGGAGAAATGCTTATGCAGGGAGGAGGGTCATGCCGAATCTGCCAATGCGGGTGGTGATTCGGGAGAGCTCATCGCGGCGCTTTGGATGGAGTTCGGTGTCTGGGCGGGTGAATGCTGCGGCGTTCCAGCCTTTGGTATTGATACGGTGCTGGTGCAGGCGATTGGCTGCATCATCGGTGAACTGTGCGAAAAGGGTCTGTTTGGCACTGGTGGTATCTGCGGCGTCGCAGTCGTCTGCCCAGTCGGTGAGCCAGTTGACCAGTGGCTCATAGA
>CAZHQM010000196.1:0-2572 GCA_964534155.1 uncultured Oxalobacter sp. | reverse complement strand
GAATCGGACAACACCGTCAAATTCAGTTACACCCGTTTGGCCAATCTGTTACCGGAATGGAAACGCGAATTCGAGTGGTTGAAAGACTGTCACAGCCAGATACTTCAACAGAGTCTGAAAGACCTTGAATCGGCGTACAGGAACTTCTTTGGCAAAAGGACAGACTTTCCCCGATTCAAGCGCAAGGGTATTCGGGACAGCATCCGCTACCCGCAAGGCATCAAACTGGAAGAGCGAAACAGCAGAATATATCTGCCGAAGATAGGATGGATACGCTACGGGAAAAGTCGTGACATCACAGGCAGGATCAAAAACGTCACCGTCAGCCAAAGAGCTGGCAAATGGTACGTTTCCATCCAGACGGAATACGAAAAAGAAGAAGCGATACCGACAACGCAAAGAGCAGTCGGTATCGACATGGGGATCATCCGCTTTGCCACCTTGAGTGATGGCACATACCATGAGCCATTGAACAGTTTCAGACGACATCAGGAAGCATTGCGCAAGGCACAGCAGGCGATGAGTCGAAAGGAGAAATTCAGCAGCAACTGGCAGAAAGCCAGGTTAAAAGTCCAGAAAATCCACAGCCGGATTGCCGACACCCGGAAAGACTACCTGCATAAAATCAGCACAGCCATCAGCAAAAGCCACGCCATGGTATGTATGGAAGACTTGCAAGTCAGGAACATGTCCGGTTCGGCATCAGGAACTGTGGAATCTCCGGGAAGAAATGTCAGAGCCAAGTCAGGGCTGAACAAATCCATCCTGGATCAGGGGTGGTACGAGTTCAGGCGGCAACTGGAATACAAGCTGACATGGAAAGGCGGCCTATTTGTGCTTGTACCACCACAAAACACGAGCAGGACATGCCCGTGTTGCGGACATGTTTCAGCGAACAATCGCAAAACGCAAGCGAAATTTCGGTGTGAAACATGTGGATTTGAGGAAAATGCCGATGTAGTCGGAGCGATAAACATACTAAGGGCGGGACACGCCCGGCTAGCCTGTGAAGTGAGTGATGCAGTCAGGTCGCCAGCAGCAGGAACCCTCCGAAGAGATCAGAGCACAAGTGCTCTGACTCTGTAGGAATCTCCCGCCTTCAGGCGGGGGAGGATGTCAAGACAATACAAATCAAGATCAGTCATCCTGATGCAAAAGATGTCCTCATCTGGACCAAAGACATCGACAATAAGTCCCTGAGCTAGCTCGACAACATCGCTCGGCTGCCTTTCATCTACCGCCATGCCTGATGTCCATGCAGGTACCGGGGCAACCATCGGCAGCGTCATCGCCACCCAGGGCGCAGTCATCCCTGCTGCTGTCGGCGTTGACATCGGCTGTGGCATGCTCGCTGTGCCTACCAACCTCAATGCAGATGACATCGGCAAAGGCGAACTCGAAGCCGTCATGAAAGCCATCGTCAGGAGAACCCCTGTCGGCATGAGCCAGCATGATGAAGAAGGCACCCACTACGACCTCTGCAAACCCTTTGAGGCACCCCTCAAAGACCTGCTTGAGCGTGAACCTACCCTGCTTAAGAGAATGACCAAAATGACATGGCAGGGGCAGCTCGGCACCCTTGGCAGTGGCAACCACTTCATCGAACTTGAAGTCGATACCAGCAATCAGGTCTGGATCATGCTCCACTCCGGCTCCAGAGGCGCAGGCAACTCCATGGCTGACTTCTACATCAGAAAAGCCAGAAACCAGTTCCTGAACAAAGGCATCGAACTGGCAGACAGCAACCTCGCATGGTTTGAAGAAGGTACCCAGGATTTCAGCGACTACATGGCTGCCGTCGAATGGGCGCAGGACTACGCTATGGCTAACCGTCAGGCAATGCTCGGTGATGTCATCGCATCCATGAACACCATCTGGAACGGCATCACCATGACCGCACCTGTCATCAACTGCCACCACAACTATGTCGCTAAAGAAAACCACTTTGGCGAAGACATCTGGGTCACCAGAAAAGGCGCTATCCGTGCCGGTGCAGGTGATATGGGCATCATTCCTGGCAGTATGGGCACACGCTCCTACATCGTCAGAGGGCTGGGCAATGCAGACTCCTTCTGCTCCTCCTCTCATGGGGCAGGGCGAAAGATGAGCAGGAAACAGGCTAAAAACAGCTTCAATGTCCAAGACCTCATCAACCAGACTGAAGGTGTCGTCTGCAGGAAAGACAGTGGTGTGTTAGACGAGATCCCTTCTGCATACAAGGACATCGATACTGTCATGCAGAACCAGACCGATCTGGTCGAAACCGTCCACCAGCTCAAGCAGATACTCTGTGTGAAAGGCTGAAGATTGGCTGACACAGGCCAGAAGCAAAACAGCGGGGCATCGAACCTCGCTGTTTTCTTTCCAGGTATATTAAATAAAGTATCAATTTGCTATATAAAAGACTCCAGGAGTTGATAACTTTTTTTTTGAACGTTTATAACTTTATCCTGGACAAATTATTCTTTGTTGAGTATCCTGGTCAAAATTTATGGTTTTCTGTTGCATTTGAAAGGAATGAACAATGAATGGCAAAGTTGGTACCGGAATTCCAAAAAACAAAATTGATGCT
>CAZHQM010000195.1:0-2596 GCA_964534155.1 uncultured Oxalobacter sp. | reverse complement strand
CGGTGGCAAAACCATCAACTGGCGAGGAAGAGGCAGCACCATTGGAAAGCCTGCCTCAGGAAACAGCACCTCAGGTCAAAGTCCTTCAGGATGATGGGCAGATGGAGTGGAACGGCAGCGACTGATCCGTGCTGGCAGGCGCTTGAACAGCAGTCTTTTTCCGCCCGCTCTTACGGTACTGGTGATTGACAGGCTTGGCGGTTTGTCTCCTCCGCACGGATGCCGTTGCCCGCATCACCATCTTCGCCACCAGCCCTGAACAGCGGTTCCGCTGGGCATCCAGGTTATGCGCATAGATCTGCGTCGTCTCCAGCCGGCTGTGCCTTGCATACTGCTGCGCCTCCTGAAGGCTCGCACCGCCCAGCAGTGCCAGGGTCACGGCAGTATGCCGCAAAGAATGCGCTGTCAATCTCGGTGAATCGAACCCCGCATCCACCAGGGCACACTTCGCAACCTGAGAAACCGTCCTTGGGCAGAGCCGTCCACCATGGTTCCGTGTACCCAATGAGATGAACAGCGGCGAATCCGCTGAAAAATGCCTCCTGACCGCCAGCCAGCGGTGGATCTCATCTACCACACCGTCAGGCACATTCACCCGGTCGGATTTGCCATCCCGCCCCTTGCCGTGCACCACAACCTGATAGACACCTGATGCATAGACTATATCTCCCACGTCCAGTCGGGTGACCTCAGTCACCCTGAGACCACAGCACACCATCAGCAGCACCATCACATAACTGCGCAGGTCAGCTGCCTCTCCTGACCTGTCAGCCCGCCTGCGGAGACGGTCAAGCACCTCCATCATATCCTTCCCTGAGAGGTAATCCCGCAGAGGCACAGACCTGTTCACAGAAATCCCCCGCACACCAGAAGCCACATCCTCATAAAGCCCCTACCTGCCTGACCAGGAAAAGAAAACCTTCACCACCGCAAAATAAGACTGGGCGGTCGTCAGCCTGTACCTGCCCAACAGCCACTGCCTGTAATGAACAATCACCTGCTCATCAGGGCACACAACCCCAGAACGCACACACCAACTGAAAAACACCTTCAACGCCGCCTTATAAGCCTGCACCGTAGAAGCGGAAAACCTCGGGGAAGCAAGAAAACGCAACACCCCGTCAGAACAGGCACAGCCTGCCCCAGACTCAGAACCACAAGAAAACATCGGGACACCTAAAAAAAAGAAAAAGAAAGAAACGGAGAAAAACCGACTGAAAAGACAGGTCAGGCAGACAGATACAGAGACAGGATGTCTGCTTAAGGCAACACCGGAAAGGGAAAGAATGTAGAGAGAAAAAGAAATCGGACTGTAAGCATTAACAGATATATGGACTGTACTAAAAAATTCAATAAGTGTCCATGGCAAAAAGGGAATTGCCGCACACCTGAGTCTGGAGACTCTTAACTGAACGCAGTGATGTTGTTAACCGAGAAACAGAATCAGATGAAAAACAGATAGATAGCCTGCCTCATTTCTCAGTTAATACTTATTTCTGGAAATTGGGTCTCTGTCTCTGGTGCAGACCTCTTTCCACTATACAAGAAAAGGACTCCAGCAATGAACCGCATATTCAAGGTTATTTTCAGCAAGACACTGGGCACAAACGTTGTGGCAGGCGAGACCGCCAGGAGCCATGGCAAGAAATCATTGAAAGCACTTGTTGCCGTCGCCATGATGGCAGGTGCGATGGGCATCGCAGGGAATGCGGTGGCTGGCACCCATCACTCTGGTGATTATGTGATTGTGTATGAAAAAGATCCGCTGAAAGCAGGCGATACTTACGAAAAAGTTTTTGGTAGGATTGAATCTTCTGTCAGTGAAATAGCAGCCAACGGTGCCACCGTAGAAGGCTCTGGTATCAAGGCTGATGAGTTGATGGGTGGCAATGCTATTAGTCAGAGCGTTGCCAAAGCAAACGGCAACACTGTCAGATTAGTTAATAAAACTCAAGTGAAAGACTATGTTTATGGGGGGTATGCTGCAGGTCAGGGAGGCGCTGAAGCAAAAGGCAACAACGTAACGCTGCAAGGCGGTTCAACCGTAGATATAAATGTTTATGGTGGATATGCTTTCTCCGATGTTGATGCAACTGTAAAAGACAATACCGTCAATATTGACCGCTCCTACATGGGCAATAATGTTTATGGCGGTTGGGCTAAAGGTAATAATGGCGGCGCCGCCACGGCAGACAGTAACAAAGTCAGTGTCAGTAATGCTAGTGGTAATAATTCGGTGAGTGCCATCTATGGTGGCAATGCAGAATCATCCGGCAAAGCAAGTGCATCAGGCAATATCGTCAATATTGTCAACACCACAGTGAGGAGCTATGTTGATGGAGGTTGGGCTAGTGGCGGCACTGCCACGGCAGATGGCAACAAAGTCAGTATTGACAACTCCACAGTGGATTGTGAAGTTCTTGGCGGACCTGCAGGCTCTGACTCTGGTAAAGCAAGTGCATCAGGCAATACCGTCAATATTGTCAACACCACAGTGAGGAACTATAGCTATGTTGCGGGTGGTCTTGTAGTGACGAATACTGGCACTGCAACTGTAACTGGCAACACCGTCATCCTGGACTCCGCAACAGTAACG
>CAZHQM010000194.1:0-2659 GCA_964534155.1 uncultured Oxalobacter sp. | reverse complement strand
TCAAGGCAGTCCTGATTGTCGCTGTTATCTATCTGATTATTCAGGTAAAAAGCAGTGACATCCAACCGTTCATCTACTTCCAGTTCTAGCAGGAGAGGAAAATATGAAAAATCGCATCTTTCATTCCTTCCTGTTGACAGCCATAGTCATTGTCATGCTTTCTGTGCTGAGCTGGCTGCCAAAAATGGAAGTTTTTGGTTTTGAGACAAAGCCTGTTGACTTATTGGCGGATATCCGTCCAGATGAAAATGCCGGTAAGGAAGTCGATGTGGGGAGTGAGGTGACGGCAGATGGCCTGCGGAACTATGACATGCCAATTCAGGGCAATATCCAACCGATTGAAGATTATTCCTGGCATAAGAACCATGCCGATCTTTATGTCGGTCATGGCATGGGATATTTCTATGATTCTCTCGACAAGATTCAGACATTGGGTCGTCCTGTCCGTATTGCTTATTTCGGTGATTCGTTCATCGAAGGCGATATCCTGACACAAGACCTGAGGGCATTGCTCCAGAACCGTTTTGGCGGTTCTGGCGTTGGTTTTGTGGATATCGAATCTCCGACCGCTGGTTTCCGTGTATCCGTCAGGGCAACATCAAAAGGATGGAGTGCCTATTCCGTAACAGACAGATCAGGCTTTGACCCAAGTAAGCAGGGCATTGCAGAGCGTTACTTTATTCCTCGTGGCATAGGTCAGGTGCAGATGGAAGGTAATGCGGCGATGAAAGCCCAGCATCAGGATTCTTGGGATGTCACAACACTGTATTATCGAGCACCTCGACGGGTAACAGTGACAGGTCAGCTGAATGATGGTGAGGTGCAGTCTCTGACAATTGGCGGGACTGCTGATGTCCAGAAGATCGATCTGGCTGGACTTGCAGAAAAAACCGTATGGTCAATTCCTGATGGTGCCGGCTTCTTCTTTGGTATCAGCCTTGAATCTGCACAGGGCATCTCCCTGGATAATTTCTCCATGCGTGGTAATCGCGGGATGACTTTGTCAAAAATCCCAGAAGCTACTCTGGCGCAGTTTGCTGCAGTCCGTCCATATGACCTGATTGTCTTGCAGTTCGGTCTGAATGTGGCAAGCAGTAACCAGTCCGACTATTCCGCTTACGAAAAAGAAATGGAAAATGTCATCCGGAAACTGGCAACCGCCTATCCAAAAGCATCTATCCTGATTGTCGGTGTGGGTGATCGCGGTGAAAGAAAAGGCGGACGGATTGCGACAATGCGTGGCATCAAGGAACTGGGACGCTTCCAGCAGCAGATGGCATTCAAGACGGGATGTTCATTCTGGAACCTCTATCAAGGTATGGGCGGTGAAGGCAGCATTGCCAGAATGGCAGACGGCAAGCCAGCCATGGCAAACAAAGACTATACCCACATCAATGTAAAAGGCGGTCAGTTCGTAGCCCAGCGTCTCTTCGATGCCTTGATGTCTGGCTATGACCAAAGAAAAGGAAAGAAATAAATGATGCAGTTTAAAACATGGAAAACAGCAGGACTACTGGCGCTGGCAGGAGTAATACTGGCAGGTTGTACAACGACACAGCCACAGAAACCGGTAAAACCAGCGCCAACAGTCAAAGTCGATGCGTCTCCAGAGCAGAAACTCATCAACATGGGATTCCAGAATACCCATAAGAACAGACTCTACAATGTGCAGAGCCTGAATGGTTTTTTCCAGAAAGTGGCTGACCGGGCAAATCGTAAAGTCCGTATTGTCCAGATTGGCGACTCCCATGTCCGTGGACACGTTCTGCCAGCAGTCCTGAGGCAGAAGCTCTCCGCAGTCTGGGGGAGTGAAGCTATGGTGGATCAGAAAATCAACTACCATACATCAGCATTGGCAGAAGAAACCGAAAACAATGGTTTTGTATTTCATGGTATGGGAAAAAATGGCGCAACCATCGCCTATTTCATGAATCCCAACAAATTGGATGAAATCGCAAAACTCAAGCCAGACCTGATCATTATTTCTGTCGGTACAAACGAAAGTCATTCGAAATTTGTTCCTGATGCGTACGGTGCGAAACTGGATACCTTCATGGCAGAAATGAAATCAAGAATGGCAGAGCAGGGCATCGATGTTGCCTTCCTGCTGACAACGCCGCCATGCAGTCATATCGTCAAGACAGATATCAATGAATACGAGGATGAAGAAGGCAAGCTGCATACTGAGAAGGTCAAGACAAAAGTCCCGAATCCAGTTGCGGCAGATGTTTCACAGTTCCAGTTCAACTATGCGGTGAAACATAAGATTGCAATATGGAACCTGTACGATGTCGTTGGGGGTAAGGACAATGCCTGCGTGAACTGGATGAATGCATCACTCATGGCGAAAGATGGCATCCACTACACAAACCGCGGATACACAATCCAGGCAGAACTGCTGGGGCAGGCAATATTGGATGCCTATAACAGCTATCGAAAAGGTCTTCGCTGATTTTTTGACAACATATGGAGATATCGATCCAGTGATTCCATCAGGAATCACTGGATTTTCTGTCTCTGCCTTTGGATTTTCGGCGGAGAAACAGAGAATGTTGCCAAAAAATCAAAATTTCTTGAGAAATCTGTTGACAGGTTCAAGGATGTGGGTGGATAATTTCAATTCTCCGCTTACGGGACAGACACAACGCTCTGTTTCGGT
>CAZHQM010000193.1:0-2687 GCA_964534155.1 uncultured Oxalobacter sp. | reverse complement strand
GGGCAGTCTATGCCACCCCGCATGGCATCATCAGAACTTGTGATTGATACCGAACTGAACACCGGTGACAGAGTCGCTTTCCACACGGTTGGTATTGTAGATTGCGCCAACATCATCGTTGTCGCTGTCGGTGTAGGCAACCATTGCGTAGAGAGAAGTCCGTTTGGACATCGCATAGTTATAACCCAGCGCATATTTGTTCATGTTGCCATCATAATCGCCATCACTGTCAAGATCACCGCGGTTGTAGGAGAACTTGAAGGTGTGAGGACCGGTTTCATACATCAGACCGATGATCCAGTCTTTCTGTTTGACTGCTTCTGTACCGTAGCCCAATGCGTCTGCCGCAGCCGATTTCATGGTGGTTGCCTGATAGCCCAGGGTCACTGTGAAACCTTCATAGGTGTAGCCGAGACCTGCATTCCAGAACCAGGATTTGTCGGTATCTGCCAGACGGTCGTAGTTGGCTGTTGCCCAGAGACCGCCGTTTGCATAGTTAATGCCGACTGCAAAGCCATCATTGCCGTAAGATTTGTAGTTGAATGGGTCATCTGGTTTCGCATCGTTGTGGGTATCCTTACCCAAGGTATAGCTTGCCTTGAGGCTCAGACCCGCCATTTCAGGACTGTCGTAGCGGATGGTGTTTGGCATCTGTTCTGCATAGAGCGGAGTCATGGCACTGCCTGCGATACCTGTGCTGAAGTATGCATATGGATCAACTACGCTGTAGCTTTCAATTGCAAGGTCATTTACCCGGCCAAGGGTGACAGTACCGTAGGTGTCATTGCTGAGACCGACATAGGCTGCGCCCTGCCATTCTGCACCGTTTGAGCCCTGCAGGGTGTCTACGGCATTGTTGTCGGAGTATTCGGTACCGTCGTTCAGGTTGAAGCGGCGTTCGAGCTGGAAGACTGCCTTGGTCCCCCCGCCAAGGTCTTCGGTGCCCTTGAAGCCGACAATGTTGTTTTCATTGTTGCCCATGCGGGTATCGGAACCGGTTTCCTTGATCAGGCCGGTGTCAACCTGCCCGTAGATGGTTACATTGGTCTGTGCATAAGCAGAACCTGCCAGCAGCCCTAATACCAGTGCGGATACCAATGTCTTTTTCATGATGTTCTCCTTTTTACCGTTAAATTCAATTTCTCATATCTTCTGGATTTAAATCGGTGTGGGCTCTTTTGGATTTCCATAACACCAACGTAAACCAACACGGTTTCTTATGATGCAAATGGCGTGCCAATTTCTCGGAGGATATTTTTGATGGACTTTGCCTGTTTTACGCACCAGCCTGGGAGATTTTCACTGTTTTTGACGGTGGATGAACGATTATGAGTCAGTTCATCCACATGGGAAATGTGCCGATATGGCATATTTGGCAAAGCAGTTGCCTAAAAGGGTGCAGGCATGCCCGCTATCTGTGCATGGTGTTTAGATGCGCTTGCCCCGCACATCAACCGTCTGCCCTATTCCACAGACAAGCCATGCCTGAATGGTGTCGATGACCTGTTCGAATGGCAGGCGTGTAGTGCCACGGACTGCACATTCCCAGACATGGCAGACCCGCCATCCCATGACGGTAAGTGCGCGGGTAACCCGGGCATCACGGGAGTGGTTGCGCTTGAATTTGGCTGTCCACCAGTCAGTGTTGGTGGATGGCACACGGAACATGGGGCAATGGTCGTGGGCATGCCAGAAGCAGCCATTGATGAAGATGACGGCTCTGTATTTCGGCAGGACGATGTCGGGTCTGCCGGGATAGCGTCTGTCATTGATGCGGTAGCGGAAACCGCGGGCAAACAGTGCCTTGCGCACCAGCACTTCTGGTCTGGTGTTTTTTGCCCGGATATGCGACATGACGCGGTGGCGAGCTTCGGGTGTGAAGGTGTCTGCCATGGTGTATCGATTCTAACGCAGTTATCTGCCTGAATAACCGTTGAATTCATGATATTTATCAGGAATAATGGCTGTGATACTGTTCATGTTCCTGAACTTTTCCAACCACAATCTGACGAAGGAGTTTCTATGAAACGCACGTTCGCTTCTCTTCTTGCTCCTTCCCTGTTCTGTACCCTGCCGCTGACCGCTCAGGCAGGGGATGCTGTCCGCATAGGTTATGAAGATGTTCCACTGGGGGCATACAGCCATTCAAAATGGGTAAGTGCCGAAGATATGGCTGAGGGCAAGTCAAGAGTACCTATGATGCGAAAAGGAGACCGTTTTGACCTGTACACGATTCAGGGCAAGGTCGCCGATGGGACTGTCTCCAGTGTGGAAAAGGATGCGAATGAAGCCGTCCTTTATAAGATGAACTGCAGTAACAGCCGGTATGAAAATTCACCGCTGCTGGCTGTCGATGCGTCTCACAATGTGGTTCCCCGAAAGGTTGAGGTATTACCGACCAACAATGCGGTTTATCTGGATGTTGTGAAGAAGATTCTGGCAAGCAAGGGGCTAAACAAGGCGAAACCTCATATCGTTCAGCTGCTCCGTGGTGATATCAATGGCAATGGGCAGAATGAGGTGGTGATTGTGGCAACGAATCTCTCTCCTTGGCGTGGTGGTGATTCTGCATGGGATTTCAGCAAGAATTTCACCGAATCAGGGGTGCCTCCTGGTGCGCCAGCACAGAGTTATTCGATGGTGATTGTGCGCCAGCTCGAAGGCGGCAGTGTGAAAGACCGTGTCAT
>CAZHQM010000192.1:0-2707 GCA_964534155.1 uncultured Oxalobacter sp. | reverse complement strand
CTGTTCAAGAAGCCTTGCCGCGCGGTTATAGCCAATACGGAGATGCCGTTGGACAAGTGATATGGATGCCTTCTTGTTTTTCAAGACAACGGCAACAGCTTCATCGTATTTTTCATCGGATTCACCGTCATCTGCACCATAGCTACTGCCTTCTGAGCCTTCCTCGGGAAGTGGAGGTTCGAGAATGTCTTCAATGTAATCAGGCTCGCCTTGGTTTCTTAGATATTCGGCAATCTTGGTGACCTCATCATCAGAGACAAATGCACCGTGTACGCGTCTAGGAATACCAGTACCTGATGGTAGATATAACATATCACCCAATCCTAGAAGGGTTTCCGCACCGGTCTGATCTAGAATGGTTCTGGAATCAATCTTACTGCTGACCTGAAATGCGATACGCGTTGGAACATTAGCCTTGATAAGTCCAGTGATGACATCAACAGAAGGTCGCTGGGTTGCGAGAATCAGATGGATACCTGCTGCACGTGCCTTCTGGGCAATACGTGCAATAGATTGTTCAACTTTTTTCCCGACAGTCATCATCAAGTCAGAAAATTCATCAACAATAATGACAATCTGAGGCATTTTTTCCAATGGTTCTGGTGCATCAGGCGTCAATGAGAATGGATTTGGAATCTTCAGCTCTTTTTCTGCTGCATCATCAATTTTCTTATTGTAGCCAGCCAGATTCCTGACGCCCATTTTTGACATGAGATGATACCTTCTTTCCATTTCGGAAACTGCCCAGTTCAGGGCGTTGTCGGCTTTCTTCATATCAATAACAACGGGGGCAAGCAGATGAGGAATATCCTGATAGACAGAAAGTTCAAGCATCTTAGGGTCAATCAGAATCAGTCTGACCTGATCAGGTGAGGCCTTATACAGAAGCGACAGGATAGTTGCATTGATGCCAACGGATTTCCCGGATCCTGTCGTTCCCGCAATCAGAAGATGTGGCATTCTTGCCAGATCTGCAACAACTGGTTTTCCTGAAATATCCTTCCCAAGCGCAACTGTCAGGTTGGAGCTCGAGTTGTTGTATTCATCAGTATTCAAGATTTCGGACAATCGGACCATCTGACGCCTTGAGTTAGGCAATTCCAGTGCCATGTAGGTCTTACCCGGTACATTCTCAACAACACGTATTGTTGGCAGGGAAAGAGACCGCGCCAGATCACGTGACAGGTTGACAATGGAACTTCCCTTGACACCAACAGCAGGTTCGATTTCATAACGGGTAACAACAGGTCCTGGTGAGGCTGATACAACTTTGACCTTGACTCCAAAATCAGCAAGTTTCCGTTCAATCAGGCGGCTGGTATATTCCAGTGCTTCTGGACTTGCAGATTCCTGTTGAGGCTCTGGCGGATCAAGCAGTGCCAAAGGTGGAATAGGGGAATCAGTGTCATATGCTGAGAAATCCCAAGGAGATTCTGTAGATACCTGATACCAGGAATCTGCTGACAGTTTAGGCTCATCAGTAGTTTGAATGGTTCTGCTATAAGGCTCTTCTTTTATTTCAGGGACTGCGATTTTTTCCAGAACTGGCTCGACAGGAATAGGGGGAGGAACTGTAGTTGTTTCTGGTATCGGCTCGTCTGTATTTTCAAGAGCAGGAACATCTCTTTCGTTGAAATCATTTGAGATTTCAGGGGCGAACACCTGCTGTTGATTGGTTAAGGAAGGGGGAGGCTGAACCTGAATTGCATTAGGTTGTGCATTAGCTGTTTGTTTCTGTTCCACGGATATTGCAGAAATCTGCCCATCAGTCGTTTCTTCAGTTTTTTTGCCGACAGCTTTCATAATCAGGTAGTAGATATATTCTGCAGCAGTGCCAATCTGCTCGACAATATAAATCCAGGATTTCTGCAGGCAAAGGCTGAAGCCGATAGCTGCCAGAAGACCTAACAGGGCTGTGCTTCCTGTAAATCCAAGGTAATGTGATGACAGTCTTCCAATAATCTCACCAACAACACCTCCAGGAATATTGGGTAGTTGGGCAGAAGTGCGGTACATGCGTAGAAACTCAATGCCAGAACTCGAGACAATCAGCAGAATAAAGCCAATGGCACTGAGAATATTGCGAAGAACTCCTGCTGGCTGTGGCTCTGGTTCATTGCGGAGTAAGGCGGAAATACGTTTGAAACCACTCCAGACACCTTAGACCAATGGCAATCCAATCCACCAGGCGGAGAGGCCGAAAATAAATAAAAGGAAATCAGAAATCCATGCTCCGGTCCTACCACCTAGGTTTGATATGCGGGTGATATAGCTTGCATGAGACCAACCTGGATCATTTCGGTTAAAAGTGATGAAGATGACAAAGAAGTAGAGTGTGACTGCCAGAAGTATCAGCCAGACTATTTCATTCTTCAGCAGGGACAGAGAAAAATTGGAGCGAATCTCTTTAGATTCAGTCTGATCGGTCATGATGAAAAACGGTATTGGAAATCTGATGGAAAGGGGTAGTTTCAGTCAGCTCACAATAAAAACTGCATATTAGCTATTGTATTCGACTTCAATATCAGACCCCAAACAGATTTTCAGTAAATTATCTAGGCTCTGCTGGCTTTCGTCTATAATCACTGCTTGATAAAACTCTCTTTATTGTCTGATATTAATTGTAGGAGTCATCATGGCAGGAGAAGCGATACACTCACAGGTCATCATTCTGGGATCAGGTCCAGCAGGCTATACAGCCGCCGTC
>CAZHQM010000191.1:0-2753 GCA_964534155.1 uncultured Oxalobacter sp. | reverse complement strand
CATCGGGATTCCCTGACAACCGTTTCATGTTCATCGGTTTTCTGCCAACAAAATCATCGCAGCGCTTGGATGCACTCCGTCCATTGAAAGATGAGCCGGCAACATTGGTGTTCTATGAGGCTCCTCATCGTGTCAAGGATATGCTGAAAGCGTTGATGCAGGTGTTTGAGCCAACCCGCAGGGTGATGATTGCCCGCGAGCTGACCAAGCTGTTTGAGGAAACCTGGCGGGGGACTCTGGCAGAGGCTGAAGACTGGCTGGCGGGTGACAGCAACCGCCTGAAAGGCGAGTTTGCGATTCTGGTTGAAGGTGCCCAGCCTGCTGAGGATGGGGCTGATGATGGTGAGGCAAGGCGGATTCTCTCCATCCTGTTAGAAGCCATGCCGGTGAGCTCTGCGGCTGCAACAGCGGCAAAACTGCTCGGTAAGAAGAAAAACCAGCTGTACAGCCTTGCGCTTGAACTCAAGGATACCGATGACTGAATCAGCATGATAAGTGCTTGATTTTCTGTCTGGTTGAGAATGGTTTTCAATTCCCTATAAAATGGGTGGTATTTTCACGACAGAACCACCAAAATGTCCTGATACCCCAAATTCTGGGGCTATACTGAACTGTATAATGCTAATAACAAGGAGACTCCCCCCATGCAGTTCAGCAAAGCTAGCTTCATCTATTTCAGTGCGACAGGTACCACCCGCAAGATTGTCCGTGCCGTGAAAGGTGCGCTGTCCGTCCCTAAAGTTGATTACAACCTGTTGCGTAAACCCGTTGATCAGGAAGTTTCTGTGGATTCAGATAACCTGTTGGTTGTTGCGATGCCGGTCTATAACGGCCGTATCCCAGCACTGGCGGCAGAAAGCCTGAAGAAAATGAAGGGTAACAATACCCCTGCGATTGTCATTGCTGTCTATGGCAACCGCGAGTATGACGATGCCCTGCTGGAAATGAAACTGATGATGCAGGAACAGGGCTTCTTTGTATTGGGTTGCGGTGCTTTCCTCGCCCGCCACTCCATCTTCCCGAATGTTGCTGCAGAACGCCCAGATGCAGATGACCTCGCACAGGTCGCATCTTTCACCGAACAGTGTGTCGCGAAACTGGCAGGCATGGCATCCGCTGAGGGTTATGTTGCTCCAGAAGTCAAAGGCAACTTCCCTCTCATGCCACTCAAGACCGTGCCAATGAAACCATCCTCTGGCGATGACTGCGACTGCTGCGGTATCTGTGAAAAAGTCTGTCCAGTCCAGGCAATCACTGTTACCGGCACCACTGCAGAAACCAATCCAGACCTCTGCATCTCCTGTGGTGCCTGCATCACCATCTGCCCAATCGAAAGCAGACAGTACCGTGGCGAAGACTACGAAAAATTCAAAGGCAAATTCACCGCCCGTTTCGGTGCCCGCAAGGAAAACGAAACCTATCTGTAATTATCAGACTGCAGGCATGAAAAAAGCAGGATGTCCGAAAGGAGTCCTGCTTTTTCTTTTGACAAGTTTGTCGGTGCGAAAATGTTGAACGGGGATTTGGTAGACTGTTGGTATTGTGAAATTTGCAAAAGACAGTCTCTTTGAGAATGTCAGCCGAGGAGGAATTCAAATGTCAGATAATCTGCTAGTTGCATTGCAGAAATATGCATCTCGTCCTAATTTCAATCCAATCGAGAATTTTACAACTGAGGCGTTTACTTGGTTATTGAGAAATGATCGGGAGTCTCAGGTGGCTTTTCTTGAGTTGATTGCTAAACAATATCAACCAAAATCAGATCTGAGCAGTTTGGATGTTAAGAGCTTATTGGAAAAGGAAGAAGATTCTGAGATTGAGTGGCAGACACAGGTTCATTTAGATAGTGGTTTTGCCGATATTGTTGGTTATTCGGCTAATTTCACCATTGTTGTCGAAGTCAAGGTCTGGAGTTCAGGCGAAGATGATCAATTGCAGAATTATGTTGATTCATTGCGAAAAGAAAGCAAGCCGAGTCCAATCATTGGCGTTGTTCTAACAGCTGCGACATATCAACACAATATCGAAGCTAATAGCCAGCTTATATGGGAGCAGGTGTATTCTGCATTACAAAAAGCACAAGAAAAGTCACATAATGATCGGCGTCAGGAGTTTATAGACTTTCTTGCATCTCAAGGGTTTAGCCCGGTTGAAATTCCGCATAATTTTTGGAGACTTGCCTATGATTATCAACGGGCACTGCAGCTCATTCCAAGATGTTTTCAGGGCTTAGAGAAGGATTCGGGATTGTTCACAAAAGATGGTCAGAATAATCCAACAAGTGAAGTAGATGCGTTTGGAAATGTTTCGTATAGGCAACGTTGGGGCACCTACGGTCTTCAATTTGAGCGTAAAAATTCGACTATTTGGAACCCTGCCTTCTTTATCGGACTTGTTGTTGACCCTACGGATCATGGTATCGATGCGCTATTAGATAATGGTGTAATTTTTGCTCTAATTATTGATGTTGATCGGAAATACTGGACGTCTCGCAAAGATTCTAATTTATTCAATGGATCGCATCTTTATACACAAACAGAATGGCAGAATTTTTCGGAAGAATTGAAAAATTGTGCGAAGCCTAGATGGCGTTTTTGCGGATATAACGACGGCAATCGTTCTGTTAATTTATGGCATCCAATAGTGGTTTATAGACCTGTTATTGAGCTCATTAATGAGAAGACGGATGCTGAGACAGAATTACGCGAGGTATTTCGAAAAAATATTCAAGAGTTATTATCAATTTTAAGGAG
>CAZHQM010000190.1:0-2869 GCA_964534155.1 uncultured Oxalobacter sp. | reverse complement strand
GATACCGAGGAACAACTGCACTACCCGGTTAGGGTATTTTTCTTCTGTAGCCATAAATCTACTCTCCTATTTGTGTGTTACACACAGACATCATCTTACGGATGTATCCCCGTTTCTTCGGTGATGATGTATTTTTGCTCAGCGGTTAAATATCCTGAGAGGATACTTTCTACTGATTGCTCCGCTATTTTGAAAGAACAAGTCAAGTGCATCCATGACCTAAGTCAATTTTTCACTTTTATATGTACTTTTTTTCATCTTCATCTAAAGGTATTTTTCTATTTCTTCGATAATTGACTGAAAATTCTTTATTATTTCTTCCGTCTCAGCATTCTTGCGAGTGTTTTTGCCCTCGCCAATGTACGTTTATGCTCACCTTGCCCTGCGGGACCCTGCTCATCTTCAGCATAGACAGCGAATTTCAGCTCTTTGCCTTCGACTGCATCAAGCTCTGCCCTGACTGTTACCTGCATCCCGACGGGTGTCATCGCCTCATGGCTCAGCTGGATACCGATTCCAACAGATTCCCAGTCGTCTGGCATATGTGCATCGACAATCTGCTGTGCAGTTCCTTCCATCAGCGCCACCAGTGCAGGTGTTGCCAGTACAGGACTTCTCCCACTGCCCATTGCCTGAGCTGTCTGTTCAGGCTGCACGGTCACTGTCTGCTCTGCTGTCATTCCGACAGCCAGTGGCACATCATTCTTGACATTTTCCGTCATCTCTTCTCCTCATCAGGAAACCCAACCCACACGCAGGCTTCCCCTATATAAAAATAGGACTGCAGTCATACCACAGCCCTATGTGGATCAGCCATTGCCCTCTTATCTCACTGGCGGCATCCGGGCTGTTCTCAGCAGATTGGTTGCCCCTTCTGTCCCGAATGGCATTCCCCCGACAATCGTAATCATATCGCCCGGTGAGGCAAAGCCCTCTTCGTAAACAGTCTGGCACGCTGCGGCAACCATGCCATCCACATCATGAACGATATGGTCAAGTACTGTTGAATGCACACCCCATGCCAACGCCAAGCGTCTGGCTGTTGTCAGATGCGGCGTAATACTGAGAATCGGTGCAAACGGTCTTCCCCTTGCTGTCCGCAGACTGGTCGAGCCAGATTCTGTATAGGTCACGTTTACTTTCGCCTGGATGGCTTTTGAAACCTCGCGCATCGCCAGACAGATGGCATCACTTTCCATCTCATGCCCGATTTCCTGCTGGGCATTGATCATCTGACGGTAAAGTGGGTCGCTTTCGACCTCTGCAATGATGCGGTCCATCATGGTGACCGCTTCGACAGGATAGGAACCGCTTGCCGATTCAGCAGAAAGCATCACGGCATCCGCTCCCTGATAGACTGCGGTTGCAACATCAGAGGCTTCCGCACGGGTCGGCGTTGGCGAATTGATCATCGATTCCAGCATCTGCGTCGCCACAATTGTCGGCTTGCCATACTGACGGCAGCAACGGATGATACGGATCTGCGAAGCCGGCACTTTTTCTGGAGGCAGTTCCACGCCCAGATCACCTCGCGCAACCATCACTGCATCTGAATCCCGGACAATCTGTTCCAGATACGTCATGGCAGAAGGCTTCTCCAGCTTCGTCATCAACATTGCCCGCCCCGCAATGATACGGCGCGCCTCAACCAGATCGGCAGGACTCTGCACAAATGAGAGTGCCACCCAATCCACCCCAAGTGACAGCGCAAATTCAAGATCGCGGCGGTCCTTTTCGGTCAGGATCGGAATTGGCAGTACAACATCCGGCACATTCACGCCTTTCCGGTTTGAGAGTGGACCTCCTGTTTCCACACGGGCACGGATTTCATCCTGTGTACTGCTGATGACTTTCATCCGGATCTTGCCATCATCCAAGGACACGCCATGCCCTGGCTCCATAATGCCGAAAAGCTCTGGATGTGGCAGACAGACACGCGAGACATCCCCAGGTTCGGGATTGCGGTCGAAAACAAATTCACTGCCTGTAGGCAGCTGAACCCTGCCCTCCCCGAAAGTCCCGATGCGTAGCTTCGGTCCCTGCAGGTCGGCAAGAATGGCGATAGGCCGACCGACCAGGCGTTCAACCTCACGGACAGTTTCATGGCGGCGGCGGTGATCCTCCTGCGTGCCATGACTGAAATTGAAACGGAATACATCCACCCCAGCCTCAAACAGGGCAAGAATCATTTCCCTGCTTGAGCTGGCGGGTCCCAATGTCGCTACGATTTTCGCTTTACGCTGACGTCGCATGAGCCCTCCTGTTTTCTGTATGGTATTTACAGAATCAGGATAGCACGGAAATCGTTGACATTAGTACGGGTTGGGGTGGTGACAATCAGATCATCCAATGCATCGAAGAAGCCGTAACCATCATTGTTTTCAAGCATCTTCAATGGACGGAGACCTTTTGCTTCAGCACGGGCAATGGATTCTGGCGTATAGACTGCACCGGCATTGTCTTCTGAACCATCAATACCATCGGTATCACAGGCAACAGCATAGACACCTTCCTGACCGTTCAGGAAAATCGCCAGACTGAGCAGGAACTCAGCATTGCGGCCACCACGGCCATTGCCACGGACGGTCACCGTTGTTTCGCCACCGGACAGGATGACGCAAGGTTTTGCAAAAGGCTGCCCCTTGTTGGCAACCTGCAATGCCATCGCTGCGTGCATTTTTGCGATATCGCGGGATTCACCTTCAATACAGTCAGACAGGATGTAAGGGGTGATGCCACGTGAACGAGCCAGATCAGCCGCAGCCTCAAGGGAGTTCTGCGCAGTCGCGATGATATGGCTTTCATGATTCGCAAAGACAGGATTGTCCGGTTTTGCAGATTCACCCTTCCCGCTTTCCAGATGTTCAAT
>CAZHQM010000189.1:0-2884 GCA_964534155.1 uncultured Oxalobacter sp. | reverse complement strand
CACATCATGCTTGCGCGACTTATGCTCCAGATTCTCGATTTCCCGAACCAACCGCTGGTTATGCAGGAAGAAAGGCGCCTTGGACTCAAAATCACCATTGACCAGTGCATCCTTGATGAAAATCTCACGGGCCTCTTCAGGATGGATCTTGCCGTAGTGGATGCGCCGCTGGCTGTAAACCGTCAGTCCATAGAGTGTCCCCCGTTCCATGGCAGAAACCTGCGCAGGTTTCTTCTCCCAATGTGGTTCACTCCATGATTTCTTGATCAGATGATGCCCAACCCGTTCAAGCCATTCTGGCTGGATCTGGGCAATGCACCGGGCATAAAGACGGCTGGTGTCCACCAGTTCTGCCGCCATCACCCAGCGCCCATTCTTTTTCGCAAGGGCAGAGCCCGGCCAGATTCTGAACTTGATGCCACGGGCACCCAGAAAAATCGCGGCATCTTCCGTCTTGCATCCGATATTGCCAAGCAAGCCTGTCAGCAGGGCAAGGTGAAGCTGCTCATAAGTCGCATCCAGTTCACTGATCGCCCAGCCCCGTTCCCGGACAATCGTCAGCAGTTGGGAATGGATATCCCGCCATTCACGCAGGCGCAGATAAGAGAGGAACTGGCTGCGGCAGTTCTCCTGAAGTTTCCGGTTCGATTCCTTATGTTCAACCGCATCCTCAAACCATTTCCAGATCTTGAGGAAACCGAGGAACTCAGAGCGGTTGTCGGCAAAGTTCTTATGCGCATTGTCAGCCGCATCCTGTGCATCCATCGGACGGTCTCTTGGGTCTTGGATGGAAAGCGCGGCGGCAATCACCAGCATCTCTTTCAGGCACATGTGGTCACGCGCGGCAAGAATCATGCGCCCGATACGTGGGTCAACCGGCAGCATCGCCAGTTCGCGCCCAATCGGTGTCATCTGGTTCAGGTCATCCAATGCCCCCAGCTCATGCAGCAGCTGATACCCATCGGCAATCGCCTTGCGCATCGGTGATTCCATGAATGGGAAAGCATCGACATCGACCAACCGCAGGGATTTCATTCTCAGGATGACTGAGGCAAGGGAAGAACGCAGGATTTCTGGTGTGGTGTACTGCTGGCGCTGGATGAAATCCATCTCGTCATAGAGACGGATACAGATACCTGATTCAACACGCCCACATCGACCGGCACGCTGGTTCGCGGCCGCCTGTGAAATCGGCTCGATATGCAGCTGCTCAACCTTGTTGCGGTAGCTGTACCGCTTCACGCGGGCAAGCCCGGAATCCACCACAAAACGGATGCCGGGAACCGTCAGTGATGTTTCTGCCACATTGGTCGCGAGGATGATCCGTCGGGCATTGCCTGGCTTGAAGATACGTTCCTGTTCCTGTGCAGACAGTCGGGCATACAGCGGCAGGATCTGGACATGCGGTGGATGCACTTTCCTGAGTGCTTCTGCCGCTTCACGGATTTCCCGTTCACCTGGCAGGAAAACCAGGACATCCCCAGGACCAACCCTGAACAGCTCATCAATCGCATCCACAATCCCATCAATCAGGTCACGGTTCTGCTGGATGGTGGAACGGTTCTTTTCCTCAGCGGCATTTCCATCATTGATCGGGCGGTACCAGATATCAACCGGATACAGCCTGCCGGATACCTCAATGATTGGGGCAGGTTTCCCATTGATTGCAAAATGTTCCGCAAAACGTTCCGCATCGATGGTTGCCGAAGTGACAATGACCTTCAGGTCAGGGCGTTTTGGCAGGATCTGTTTCAGATAGCCCAGCAGGATATCAATGTTCAGGCTGCGTTCGTGCGCCTCGTCGATGATGATGGTGTCGTACTGTTTCAGCAGGCGGTCGGTCTGGGTCTCAGCCAGCAGGATACCGTCCGTCATCAGCTTGATGCAGGCGTTTGGGCTGGTCTTGTCTGTGAAACGGATCTTGTAACCGACAACATCCCCGATGGTGGAATTCAGTTCTCGGGCAATGCGGTTGGCGGTGGTGCTGGCGGCGATACGGCGTGGCTGTGTGTGACCGATCATGCCTTTCATGCCCCTGCCCAGTTCTAGGCAGATCTTGGGAAGCTGGGTTGTCTTGCCTGAACCGGTTTCCCCGCAGACAATCACCACCTGATTGGTGGCGATGGCAATAGCGATTTCCCTGCGTCTTGAAGAGACAGGCAATTCATCAGGGTAAACAATCGGAAAGAGATTGTCAGGCAAAGTTTTTTCAGCGTTCCGACGGCTTTGTCTGTCTGAACGTGGTTTTTTGGATAAAGTTTCAGAGGCACTCATGTCGGAGGGCATTATAATCGTAAAAAATGGATAATTGTCTTTAAAGACAACTCCCAATCAATACAGTCGGGTATCAGGTTCGAGATGGAAGAACAGTTTGTGAAATGGCTCCGTGCCGCCGCACCTTACATACATGCCTTCAGAGGGCAGACATTCGTTGTCGCCTTTCCGGGTGAGCTGGTCAAAGATGGCAAGCTCACTGTCCTGGCGCATGACATTTCCCTGCTCCATGCACTGGGAATCAAGGTTGTGCTTGTCCACGGCTCACGCCCACAGGTTGAGGAACAGCTGAACCTGCGGCAGGTCAAGAACGAATATTACAAATCCATCCGTATCACCGATGAGAACGCACTCGAATGTGCGAAAGAAGCAGCAGGCGAACTGCGTCTGGACATCGAGGCGGCGTTCAGCCAAGGGTTGCCCAATACCCCGATGGCACACGCTGAGGTCAGGGTCATCTCAGGCAACTTTGTCACTGCAACCCCGCTGGGCATTCTGGATGGCGTTGACCTGAAATGGACCGGCCGTGTCAGACGGATTGCCGCTGACATCATCCGCCCGATCCTTGATTCTGGGGCACTCGTCCTGCTCTCACCATTGGGCTACTCTC
>CAZHQM010000188.1:0-2887 GCA_964534155.1 uncultured Oxalobacter sp. | reverse complement strand
GATTTATATAAAGAGAAGATTGTTGCCGACCTGATGGCAAAATTTTCCTACAAATCTGCGATGGAAGTTCCTCGTATTACCAAGATTACCCTGAACATGGGTCTGTCTGAGGCAGTCGCAGATAAGAAAGTTATCGAAAATGCAACTGAAGATCTGGCTAAGATTGCGGGTCAGAAACCAGTCGTAACCAAAGCACGTAAATCCATCGCGGGCTTCAAGATCCGTGAAGGTTATCCTATCGGCTGTATGGTTACCCTGCGTGGTGCCAAGATGTATGAATTTCTTGACCGTCTGGTAACAATCGCACTCCCACGAGTACGAGATTTCCGCGGTGTGAATGGCCGTTCCTTTGATGGCCGTGGTAACTACAACCTCGGTATCAAAGAACAGATCATTTTCCCAGAAATCGAATATGACAAGATTGATGCCCTGCGTGGTCTGAACATCAGCATCACCACCACCGCAAAGACCGACGAAGAGTCTAAGGCACTTCTTTCCGCATTTAAATTCCCATTTAGGAACTGATAAGCCATGGCAAAGTTGTCATTAATCAACCGTGAATTGAAACGCGCTGCACTCGTAAAGAAATACGCAGCTAAACGCGCAGCGCTCAAAGCTATCATCGACGACCAGAGCAAGTCTGAAGAAGAACGTTACGAAGCACGTCTGAAACTGCAGTCTCTGCCACGCAATGCAAACCCAACCAGACAGCGCAACCGTTGTGCGCTGACCGGTCGTCCACGTGGTACTTTCCGTAAATTTGGCCTGGGCCGTACCAAACTGCGTGAATACGCAATGGCTGGTGAAATCCCAGGTATCACTAAAGCTAGCTGGTAAGCAGGAGGAATTGTTATGAGTATGAGCGATCCTATCGCAGATATGCTGACTCGCATCCGTAATGCGCAGCAGGTCAAGAAAAATTCTGTAGCGATGCCTTCTTCCAAAGTCAAGGTCGCAATCGCAACAGTACTGAAAGATGAAGGTTACATCGATTCTTTCAATGTAACCGAAGAAGGCGGCAAGGCTGAACTGAGCGTTGGTCTGAAATACTATGCTGGCCGTCCTGTTATCGAACGTCTGGAACGTGTTTCCCGCCCAGGTCTCCGTATCTACAAAGGCCGTGATGAGCTCCCTAGCGTCATGAATGGTCTCGGCGTTGCTATCATCTCCACCTCCAAGGGTGTTATGACTGACCGTAAGGCCAGAGCAACCGGTGTAGGCGGTGAAGTTATCTGCTATGTTGCCTAAGGAGTGAAGAATGTCTAGAGTTGGAAAAATGCAGATTGCAATTCCTGATGGTACAACAGCAACTATCGACGGAAACCAGGTTACCATCAAAGGTAAGCAGGGTTCCCTGACCAGAGTCTTCAGCGACCTGGTTGCTGTCAAGCAGGAAGGCAACGTTCTGAAAGTTGAAGCCCTGAACGATTCCCGTGAAGCTTCCGCAATGTGGGGTACTTCCCGCGCACTGCTGAACAACATGGTCATCGGTGCAAGCTCTGGCTTTGAAAAACGCCTGACCCTGGTTGGTGTCGGTTACCGTGCGCAGGTACAGGGCGACAAGCTGAACTTGTCTCTCGGCTATTCCCATCCAATCGTCCACAACATGCCAGAAGGCATCAAGTGCGAAACCCCATCCCAGACCGAAATCGTCGTCAAGGGCATGGACAAGCACCTCGTTGGACAGGTGGCAGCTGACATCCGTGCATACCGTAAACCTGAACCATACAAGGGCAAGGGTGTTCGCTATGCTGATGAAGTTGTCAAGATTAAAGAAACCAAGAAGAAGTAATAGGGGCAATTGATGAACAAGAAAGAATCACGTTTGCGCCGTGGACGCCAGACACGTCTCAAAATTGCTGTCCTGAAAGCAATCCGTTTGGCTGTACACCGTACCAACCAGCATATCTATGCAAATATCATTGGGCCTGATGCAAGAATCCTGGCTTCTTCTTCAACCCTGCAGGCTGATGTTCGTGAAGAACTGGCAGGCAAGAATGGCGGTAACGTTGCCGCAGCTCAGATTGTTGGCAGAAAAGTTGCTGAAAAAGCTCTGCAGGCTGGAATTACTGAAGTCGCTTTTGATCGCTCCGGTTTTAGATACCACGGTCGTGTAAAAGCATTGGCTGAAGCTGCTCGTGAAGCAGGTCTGAAGTTCTAAGGAAATAATCATGGCAAAAATGCAACAGAAGACACAGGGCGACCGGAACGACGACGGACTGCGCGAAAAGATGATCTCCATCAACCGCGTTACCAAGGTTGTCAAAGGTGGCCGTATTATGGGTTTCGCTGCGCTGACCGTTGTCGGTGATGGCGATGGTGGCATCGGTATGGGCAAGGGCAAGGCAAAAGAAGTTCCAGTTGCTGTCCAGAAAGCAATGGAAGAAGCCCGCCGCAACATGTTCAAGGTCACCTTGAAAGACGGCACCCTGCAGCACACCATTATCGGTAAACACGGTGCATCCAAAGTCATGCTGAACCCAGCTAAACAGGGTACCGGTGTGATTGCAGGTGGTGCAATGCGTGCGATTTTCGATGTTATGGGTGTCAGCAACGTTGTTGCTAAATCCTTCGGATCCAGCAACCCATACAACATGGTCCGTGCAACCCTCAACGCACTGGAATCCATGAACACCCCTGCAGATGTCGCAGCAAAACGCGGCAAGACTGTTGAAGAAATTATCGGGTAAGGTGATCGATTATGTCTAACCAGATTACAGTTAAATTAGTCAAAAGCCTTATTGGCACCCAGAAATCTCATCGTGATACCGTCCGCGGTCTGGGCCTGCGCAAGCTGAACTCTGTCTCCACCCTGGAAGACACTCCAGCTGTCCGTGGCATGATCCGCAAGGTTCAGTATCTCGTTCAGGTCCTTTGATTTAGGAGA
>CAZHQM010000187.1:0-2902 GCA_964534155.1 uncultured Oxalobacter sp. | reverse complement strand
GCCACCAGGACTTCTCTGAAGATACCTACCGTGTGCTGACCGCTGTGGATACAGCTCTGATGGTGATTGACTCCGCAAACGGCGTGGAAGCCCAGACAATCAAGCTGCTGGAAGTCTGCCGTATGCGCAATACGCCTATCCTGACTTTCATGAACAAGCTGGACCGCGAAACAAAAGATCCGCTTGAACTGCTGGATGAAGTCGAGACAGTGCTGAAAATCCGCTGCGCGCCAATCACCTGGCCAATCGGCATGGGCAAGAATTTCCGCGGCGTTTACCATCTTTTAAACGACGAAGTAATGCTTTTCGCCGCCGGTAACGAAAAAGCAGACCAGACCTTTGAGGTCATCAAGGGTATCGACAACCCTCGCCTGATGGAGATGTTCCCGCTGGAAATGGAACAGCTCCAGATGGAAGTGGAACTGGTTCAGGGGGCATCCAATCCTTGGAATCAGGATGAGTTCCTGGCTGGTGAGCTGACCCCTGTTTTCTTCGGTTCTGCAATCAACAATTTCGGTGTCCGTGAAATCCTGAATGCATTGCTCGACTGGGCCCAGCCTCCACTGGGCCGTGATGCGACTGTGCGTGATGTGAAACCTGATGAAAAGGCATTCTCTGGCTTTGTGTTCAAGATCCAGGCGAACATGGATCCTGCACACCGTGACCGAATTGCGTTTATGCGTGTGTGCTCCGGCCGTTTTGAACGGGGCATGAAGCTGAGGCATCTGCGGCTGAACCGTGATGTGAAAGTCTCAAGCGTGGTGACTTTCATGGCATCCAACCGTGAACAGGTTGAAGAGGCTTACGCAGGCGACATCATCGGTCTGCCAAACCACGGCAACATGCAGATCGGAGACAGTTTCTCTGAGGGCGAATCCCTGCAGTTCACCGGTATTCCTTACTTTGCACCGGAAATCTTCCGCAGTGTGCGCATCCGCAACCCGCTGAAGGTGAAACAGCTCCACAAAGGGCTGCAGCAGCTGGGTGAGGAAGGTGCGGTTCAAGTGTTCAAGCCTGTGATGGGCAGTGACCTGATTCTGGGTGCAGTCGGTATGCTGCAGTTTGAGGTGGTCGCAAGCCGTCTGATGAACGAATATGGTGTGGATGCTGTCTTTGAAAGCACCTCCATCAGCACTGCCCGTTGGGTTGCGGCTGAAGATTCCAAGATGCTGGATGAGTTTGAGAAGGCACTGGCTCACAATGTCGCATACGATGCGGCAGGCAACCTGACTTATCTGGCGACTTCTGGTGTGAACCTGCGCCTGACTCAGGAACGCTGGCCTAAGGTTCAGTTCTTCGCTACCCGTGAGCACGCAGCTCATCTGAATGAGTGATTGACTGATTCCTGAAAAGACGAAAGCGGTTCATCCAATGGGTGAGCCGCTTTTCTTTTGGTGAGATGCTGGAGCAGTGTTTAAGCCTGTTCCCAGATGGCATTGATGGCGGCAACCGCTGCGATGCCTGCGGTTTCTGTGCGCAGGATGCGGTCCCCCATGGAGAGGAAAACGACACCTGCATCAACCGCCTGTTTTTCTTCGGCAGGAGAGAATCCCCCTTCTGGTCCGATGAGGATGGTGATGTTATGGGGCTTCTGCTCTTTTGCCCAAGCGGAGAGTGTCTGTGTCGCCCGTGGGCTGAACATGATGCAGGTGGTGTCTTTGACATCTTCAATGACCTGCTGCAGGGGCATCGGATGCAGGATTTCAGGCAGGGTATTGCGTCCACACTGCTGGACAGCGGCAACAACAATGGCGCGCCAGCGCTCGACCCGTTTCTCCGCACGGTCACCATTCAACCGCACCACAGAGCGCTCGGCTGAAACCGGCAGAATGTCGCTCACCCCCATCTCAACCGCTTTCTCGACAATCCAGTCCATCTTGCCGGCTTCTGGCAGACCTTGGGCAAGCGCCACACGATAAGGCAGCTCGCGTTCAACCGGCTGATGTGAGACCACGGTTGCCACTGCACTGTTCTTGCCGATGGCAGTCAGCTTCGCCTGATATTCGCCTCCCTGACCGTTGAAGAGGGTCACTTCATCCCCGACAGAGAGCCGCAATACCATCAGATGGCGGGCGATTTCTTTGGGCATATCAATGTCTGTACCGACGATGAGGTCGGAATCGCAGAAAAGTCGTGGCATAAAAGTGTTATCTGGTCTGGTTTTAGATGTTTCAGCGGGCTGTTTCAATGTAACAGCGAGCCCTCTCTGGTAAAATGTTAGGTTATATCCTTTCTGGCGTAAATCAAACCATTTTTTCTATGGCAGGGCAGTTATGAACAAGACATTACCTGTAACTCAAATGGCTGGCGCCATCCGCGCGCTGGCTATGGATGCGATTCAAAAAGCAAATTCCGGTCATCCAGGCATGCCAATGGGTATGGCGGACATCGCCGTCGCTCTCTGGGCAGGCCATTATCAGCACAACCCTGCCGACCCTCAGTGGTTCAACCGCGACCGTTTTGTACTGTCCAACGGTCATGGTTCCATGCTGCACTATGCACTGCTGCATCTGACAGGTTATGACGTTTCTATCGACGACCTGAAACAGTTCCGCCAGTTCGGCTCCAAGACTCCTGGTCATCCTGAAGTCCACATGACCCCAGGTATCGACACCACCACTGGTCCACTGGGTCAGGGCATCACCAATGCAGTCGGTATGGCATTGGCTGAGAAACTGCTGGCTCAGGAATTCAACAAACCTGGCTTCGATCTGGTCGACCACTACACTTATGTGTTCATGGGTGATGGCTGCATGATGGAAGGTATCTCCCACGAAGCATGTTCACTGGCTGGCACATGGAAACTGAACAAGCTCATCGCACTGTACGATGACAATGGCATCTCCATCGACGGCAATGTTGAGGGTTGGCTGACCGATGATACCCAGAAACGCTTTGAATC
>CAZHQM010000186.1:0-2911 GCA_964534155.1 uncultured Oxalobacter sp. | reverse complement strand
ACCTCTCCTAGCACCTGCTGGGAACGGGCGAATCCCAGATCGGCAGACCGACGCCACCACTGCACAGCCTGCTTAAAATCCTGTGAAACGCCTTTACCCTCAGCATACATCCTGCCTAAATAGAACATGGAATCGGGATCATCCTGCGCTGCAGCACGTTCCCACCAGCTCTTCGCATCATCCAGATTCTGCTCAACACCCCTGCCTGCCCACAGCATCCAGGCCAGATTGCACTGCGCCAGCACAAACCCCTGGCCGGCAGACTGACGATAAAGTTCGACAGATTTTGCATCATCCTTCTCTACACCTCTGCCACTGCGGTGCAGCACACCCAGATTGTTCTGCGCCACAGCATTACCGAGAAAAGCCGCCTGCTTATACAGTGCCGCAGCCTTTTCAAGATCCTGTCCGGCAAACACACCATCCTCGTAAATAACACCGAGATCATTCATGGCTGCTGAATCCCCTGCATCTGCAGCAGCCTGCAGGAGGAAAACACCACGTTCATAGTCTGGCTCCATCCCAATCCCCTCAATGCAACGCACCCCCATCGAGTACATCGCCTCAGCATCGCCCTGCTGGATCTTTTCCTCAAGCACCTCAATCGAATCAGAAGTAAACGCCATGATGAAATCCTTTGTTCTGTTGGTCACAGGCATAGTATGCATGGAAAACAGCATAATTGCGCTAACCACAATTTTTTTGTCAGCAGAAAACCAAAGAAAAACCGCTGGCACATTCAAATCACCAGCGGCTCAGAGTACATCGTCTCTTTTCCTTACGATTTACAGCTCATGGTAATGCGGGATGATGTCCTCATAGTGGCCATCCTTGCTGCGGAACCCTTTTGGAATCACACCCAGCTGGGTGAAACCCAGCTTCTTGTACAGGCGGAGCGCCCGCTCATTCGTCGCCACCACCGCATTGAACTGCAGCACACCATAGCCCAGCTCCTTGCCCATCTTCAGGCAATGCAGGACCAGTGCCTCTCCCACGCGTTTGCCACGGACAGTGCCCTTCACCGCATAACTCGCATTGCAGATATGCCCACAGCGCCCGACATTGTTCGGATGCAGGATATACATCCCGACCATCTCACCGCTTTCGCGGTCATACGCCACACCCGTGAACGACTGCTCACCGAAAAACGCACGGCCGGTTTCCAATGTCAGGGACTCCTCCTGTGGGAACGCCAGCCCCTCTTCAACAATCTCATTCCAGATAGCGACAGCACCAGCCAGATCCTCTTCAGCCAGCTGTTTCACTTCAATAGCCATTTTCTCTCCTCGCTCCATCAATCGGGCATCCATATTCCAACAGGGACTATCACCCACCCCACCTGAAACCACGCAATAAAAAACCCATCGGGTTTCGATGGGCATAATATCCTCTCACACGGTTCCGATAGAACCGCATCGCGCATTCATTCCAGACGCTGATCAAGCGTTCTTATTCTGGCGATACTTATAAACAACGTAAGCCACAGCAGCACCTACAACAGCAGCAGTGACCAGACCACAAAGAAGTTTTCTCATAATAATCTCCCAGTTGTTATGGAAAAAAGCTTCAGGCGATGGGCTCATCTGAGTCTAAGGAAGCCTACGGATTAAGCATATTCAACAAGGCTTATCTGTGTCAATTTCCCCTTTTGAAAAATCTTCAGGGAGACCTGTATTTTTCTCAAAATGACAACACATTTATCCCAAAAAATGAAAGATGCCATCCATCCCTGATCAAAATCCCACATAGATGGAAAAACAGCTCACCCGCAAAAACATTCCATACAAATATTTATCAGGAATCCGATCCATAACATCCAAAAGAAAACCCACCGTTCCGACCGGCACGGTGGGCATCAGCAATAAACCAGAAATCAGGCCTGATTATTTCTTAGAAGTGAGTTCAGCGATGGAATCCTTGTCCTCCATATCGACAACTTTCCAGCCGTCAGCCTGTTTGACCAGAGGGATTGGCATTGGATCCATGGTCTTGCCAGCCAGAGCGCCCTTGGTGCATTTGATTTCAATCATAGCGACTGCCAGATCACCGACCTTGGCAGAAGCTTCGTCGATTGGTTTCTTGTCTGGACCAGTCAGGGATTTTAGAGAAACCTCACCGCCCATTGAAGAAATCATGCCCTTGGTTTCGGCGGATGCAGCCTCTTTCTTGATTTTTGCCATGAAAGCATCTTTGGATTTCTGAGGGATGTAAGCAACTTTCAGCATTGCATCTGCATCACCCTTGTCAACAGCAGCCATGTATGCCTTGACAACATCCTGTGCAGAAGCCGCTGCAACTGCAGCTGGTGCGGAAGCAGAAGCAGCAGGAGCAGAACCAGAAGCCGCAGGTTTCTTACCGCAACCGGTTGCCAGTGCGCCGAATGCAATGATCGCTGCCATGGAAACGACAAATTTCTTCATATGATTCTCCTTTGTTGATAACAGAACATTCCATGTACGGAACATAGAATAAATACTAATGACCACGGTTATGGGATGCATTGCCCTGTGTCAATTTTCCAGGAATATATGCCCGTTCCAGCACATGGAAATGTCGCAGAAAAATCACCTTTCCAAATAGACATCATGAACTTTACTGCATAAAGTCACGAAATTTTCAGCATAAAAACAACCATTTACGGCAACACTTTATTCATCCCCCATTGGAAATAACCTATAATCCGCGCTCGGGTGATGGTGTTCCACCTTTTTGAACCGCAGTTCCCCGCCAGCTGCTGATGACGCCTACAAACAGATATGAATTCCTGCCAACAGCAGGAGACGGGAATCGGATGCCGCGACAACATCACGGCGCAAGAAAACCAAAACTAGACAGGATATAAATTGGATCTCACCAATACCCATACAAACCGCAGTGAAATGCTCGACCGCATCATCACGATACTCAACGA
>CAZHQM010000185.1:0-2928 GCA_964534155.1 uncultured Oxalobacter sp. | reverse complement strand
GTTTGACCCTAAGGCTAGAAAACACGTGCCTTACAAAGAAACCAAAATCAAGTAATCTGGGATATCGTTTTTAAGCCGGCATGTTCTGTCGGCTTTTTCATTTCCAATTATTTCAGATGAAATCCTCTGTTATTCCTATTCCGCCGCTTCACGGTTTCGATCCAGTTATTTCGCCCGAAATACATACTTTGATTTTAGGCAGTTTTCCTGGACGTGAATCACTGGCCCGCAGTCAGTATTATGGTCATCCTAGAAATCAGTTCTGGCGATTGCTCTCGGCGATATTTGCTGAAGATTTTGTTTCGCTGGATTATCAGGCTCGGCTTTCCTTGCTGTTGGCTCATCGGGTGGGGTTATGGGATGTCATTACAATGTGTGAGCGTGAAGGCAGTCTGGATGCCCGGATTAAGAATGCTGTGCCAAATGATTTCATGCGTTTGAAATCCGAGTGTCCATTATTGAAAACCATCTGTTTCAATGGCAAGGTTGCCGGTGCATATGCCCCCCGATTAAGCGCAGCAGGGTACCAGACTATTCAACTTCCCTCTTCTTCTCCTGCTTATGCAAGCCGTTCTTTCGAAGATAAACTTGCTAGCTGGCGTCAGATTATCGCCTAAGATTCCACATCTTTTTCGCAAGGAAGATGTAACGACAATTTTCGGCTTAAATATCCGAATTCTTTTTGATAGTATTAGCAGTCTGAGCTCTTTATGAGATTTTCATTTTTATGGGGGAAATATGAAACTTGTGCGATATGGGGAAGCAGGCAAAGAAAAACCTGGTGTTATCGACGAACATGGTGCCTTGCGTGATTTATCAGGGCAGGTCAATGATCTGACAGCAGAAGTCCTTTCTGATGAGGGACTTGCAAAGCTGCGTTCTTTGGATATCAGTTCTTTGCCTATTGTAGATGGTGAGCAGCGTTTAGGTGTGCCAGTTGCTCATGTTGGCAAATATGTTGCGATTGGCATCAATTATTATGATCATGGCGCTGAGGCCAAGATGCGGATTCCTAAGGAGCCAATCGTTTTTTCCAAGGCAGTTACCAGTCTGTGTGGTCCTAATGACAATATTATTCTGCCGAAGAATTCTGTGAAGTCTGACTGGGAGATTGAGTTAGGAGTTGTCATTGGCACAAAGGCTCAGTATGTTTCCGAGGAAGAAGCCTTGAATTATGTGGCAGGCTATTGTGTGGCTGATGATCTTTCTGAACGCGAATTTCAGATCGAGCATGGCACACAATGGTATAAAGGTAAGGGCTGCGATACGTTTGGACCTCTTGGTCCATGGTTGGTCACACGCGATGAAATTCCAGATCCACAGAGCCTGGAGATATGGCTTGATGTGAATGGTGAACGTATGCAGCACAGCAATACCAAAAACATGATTTTCAGTGTTGCTAAACTGGTCAGTTATATTTCCCATTTCATGACATTGATGCCAGGTGATGTAATCGCAACAGGCACCCCTGCAGGCGTGGGGTTAGGACGTGATCCGCAGGTTTTCCTTAAACCAGGGGACGTTGTGGTTTCAGGTGTCCAGGGACTTGGCGAGCAGTGCCAGAAAGTATATGCGTGGCCGGGTAAGTAAACAGGTCTCTGTTAAGCATAAATGCCATCATAGAGATGGCATTTATGCTTTCAGATTCAGTCAAGGTCTCCTGGCGGTGTAATCAAAACATCGCATTCAGCCTCATTAATCGCATAATGGACGGTGCTTCCCACAAGGTAGTCCTGAAGTCTGTTACGAGGCTGTTTTCCCAATACAAGCAGATCGATTTCTGCTGTCTTGATATATTGGAGGATGGCTTCATGTGGAATGCCTGTCTCAACATGGGCTTTAAATTTTCTTTCAGAATCAAGTGACTCGATGAGTTCATTGATTTTTTCAAGAGCATCATCCTGGACTTTTTTCCTGTAACTTTCCAGCATTTCTACAGTGACATTGGCAAAACGAAGGCGGCTTGCACTTGGTGTTTCACAAACGTTCATCAGGATTATCTCTGCATCATTTTGGATGAACGGCAATGCCTGCAGAATCTGATTGATGGACACCTGAGTGAAATCGATAGGAATCAAGATACGTTTGTATGGTTTTGTCGATCCGTCTCTGACAATCAGTACCGGGCATGGGCTGCCTTGAATCAGTTTTGCAGGAATGTTGCCGATAATCGGCATTGAGTGATATCCCTGACCATGTGCTCCCATAACAAGGATAGAGGCATTTTTCTCCGTCAGCAGTGACTGGATTTCTTCTGCGGCGTTACCGAACTTAATGATTGGTGTTACGGTGACTGCATTTTCTTCAGAAAGCCTCTTGGCTGTCTGGGACAATACTTTCTCAGATTCTTCCCTGATTGTTTCTTGGACATTTGTCGCAGAATAGGACATGAGCGAGGCAAAAATGTCGAGTCCCCCCTGCTCCTGCACATTGACTAACAACATGTCGGCATCAGGAAGAGATTTAGTGAGTGCAGCCCCTCTGTTCTCGGCTTTTTCAGCCCAGTCGGATATATCTGTTGCAACGATAACATTCATCTTGTTCTGCATGGTTTTCTCCAGTCTGTGGACGGTCATGCTGACCAGTATCTCATCTGTGATTATATCCTTTTTAGTTGGATTGTATTTTCAATAAAACGTCATCTGGCCTCAGTCGTTTTCTGACGGTTATAGGGGGAATATGCCCTCAATTCATGAGTTATATGATGTTGTAAGCACGGATAGGCAAAGATAGATTTATCAGTTTCTGCGTGATAGTATGCTCTGTTATCCACGGTCTGCCCCGAAAGAGGCATAGCATTATTTCTGATTTATCTCATTGATGGAATCAAAATGGAAGAAAAGAAATCTTTTATTCAGGAATTCAAAGAATTCGCTCTTAAAGGCAATGTTGTTGATATGGCGGTCGGTGTCATCATCGGTGGTGCTT
>CAZHQM010000184.1:0-3008 GCA_964534155.1 uncultured Oxalobacter sp. | reverse complement strand
AATAATTCTTAGTTGAATTTCTAAAGTCTGGGTAACCAGACTGCACAGAAATGGGTGATGCAGGTCATCACCCATTCATTCTTATTGAAGGAAGAATATGAATATTCATGAATATCAGGGTAAGGAAATCCTGCGTAAATACGGAGTGACCACTCCACGTGGTATTCCTTGCTTCTCTGTTGACGAAGCTGTAGAAGCTGCTAAGAAACTGGGCGGTAACGTCTGGGTTGTCAAGGCTCAGATCCATGCTGGTGGCCGTGGTAAAGGCGGTGGCGTTAAAGTTGCTAAATCTCTGGAAGAAGTCCGCGAACTGGCAAGCCAGATCCTGGGCATGACTCTGGTTACTCACCAGACCGGTCCAGAAGGTAAACTCGTTCAGCGTCTGCTGATCGAAGAAGGCGCAGACATCCAGAAAGAATACTATGTCGGTATGGTTGTTGACCGTGGCACCCAGCGTGTTGCACTGATGGCATCCTCCGAAGGTGGTATGAACATTGAAGATGTTGCTGCAAACACCCCTGAACTGATCCACAAGGTTTTCGTTGATCCATCTACCGGCCTGACCGACGCAGAAGGTGAAGATATCGCTCGTAAGATCGGTATGCCTGAAGCAGCTGTCAAGGAAGCATGCAAGTTCATGCAGGGTCTGTACAACGCTTTCGTTGAAACCGACGCATCCCTGGCAGAAATCAACCCACTGATCCGCACCGGTGACAACAAGGTTATCGCTCTGGATGCGAAGTTCAACTTCGACTCCAACGCTCTGTACCGTCACCCAGAAATCATGGAACTGCGCGACCTGACCGAAGAAGATCCAGATGAAATCAAAGCATCTGAATTCGGTCTGACCTACATCGCTCTGGACGGCGACATCGCATGTCTGGTCAACGGTGCTGGTCTGGCAATGGCAACCATGGACATCATCAAACTGTATGGTGGTTCTCCTGCAAACTTCCTGGACGTTGGCGGTGGCGCAACTGAAGAACGCGTTACCGAAGCATTCAAGATCATGCTGGCAAATCCAAAGGTCAAGGCAATCCTGGTCAACATCTTCGGCGGCATCATGCGTTGTGACGTCATCGCTAACGGCATTGTCGCAGCAGCTAAACAGGTTAAACTGACTGTACCTCTGATCGTTCGTCTGGAAGGTACCAACGTTGATCTGGGTAAGAAGATCCTGGCGGAATCTGGTCTGCCTATCATCTCTGCAACCGGCATGGCTGATGCAGCAGAAAAAGTTGTCAACGCAGCGAAGGGTAACTAATTATGTCTATTCTGATTAATAAAGACAGCCGTGTCATCGTTCAGGGTCTGACTGGTAAAACCGGTACTTTCCACACTGAAATGTCCATGGCTTATGCATTCGGTAAAGAATGTTATGTCGGTGGTGTCAACCCTAAAAAAGCTGGCACTACTCACGTAGGCCTGCCTGTTTTTGCAACTGCTAAAGACGCAAAAGAACAGACTGGTGCAAACGTTTCCGTTATTTACGTCCCACCTCCATTCGCTGCTGCAGCTATCGACGAAGCTGTTGAAGCTGAAATGGATCTGGTCATCTGTATCACTGAAGGTATCCCAGTTGAAGACATGCTGCGTACCCGTTACAAGATGCAGGGCAAGAAGACTGTTCTCATCGGACCTAACTGCCCAGGCGTTATCACTCCTGATGAACTGAAGATCGGTATTATGCCAGGTCACATCCATAAGAAAGGTTCTGTCGGTATCGTTTCCAAATCCGGTACCCTGACTTATGAAGCAGCTGGCCAGCTGGCACAGTTCGGTCTGGGTCAGTCCACCGTTGTCGGTGTTGGCGGCGACCCAATCAATGGTCTGAAACACCTCGACGTTCTGAAGATGTTCAATGACGACCCAGAAACCGAAGCAGTCATCATGGTTGGTGAAATCGGCGGTAACGACGAAATCGTTGCAGCTGAATGGGTCAAGGAAAACATGACCAAACCTGTCATCGGCTTCATCGCTGGTGTTACCGCTCCTCCAGGAAAACGTATGGGCCACGCTGGCGCAATCATTTCTGGCGGTAAAGGTACTGCACAGGAAAAAATGGCAGCTCTGGAAGAATGCGGCATCAAAGTTGCAAAGAGCCCAGCAGATATCGGTAAGACCCTGAAATCTGTCCTGTAATCTTTCAGCTCCATTGAAAGGAAAAGCCCGGTACCGCCGGGCTTTTTTTGTGGGAATCTGGAAAATCAGAAGTGTCCTGTGTTCAGGTATCTGCAGAGGCATTCAAGGCAGTGCTGGATGCTCTGGTTGCGGACGGATTCCCGGTCGCCGGAAAAGCGCTGTTTGTCAGTGCTGAAGATGCCGTCTTTTGTGGCGAAGCCGAAGCAGACGGTTCCGACAGGTTTTTCTGGTGTGCCTCCATCTGGTCCTGCAATGCCGGTTGTTGAGATGGCAACGTCACCCGCGGTGACTTCCAGCGCGCCCTTGGCCATGGCAAGGGCGACTTTCTGGCTGACAGCACCCTGTTGTGCAATCAGGTCGGCTGGAACTTTGACCAGATTGGTCTTGGATTCGTTGGAATAGGTTGTGAAGCCACATTCAAACCATGTGGATGAGCCTGGTACATCTGTCACCAGTTTTGCCAGACTGCCACCTGTACAGGATTCGACAGTCACCAGTTTCATGTTTTTCTGGGCAAGCAGGGTTCCCGCCTGCTGTGACAGTTCAAGGTATTTATCGGTCATGATAGTTCACTTCCCTTTGGGTTAAAAATACATTCCAGCCATTCTCTCATAAAGCAGAAAGAAGATGATGGCGAAGATGGCGGCGATGATGTCATCGAGCATGACGCCGAATCCACCATGGACATGGCGGTCAAACCAGCGGATTGGCGGTGGTTTCGACATATCAAAGATCCTGAAAAGAACGAAGGCGATGATTTCATCGATGATGCTTGTCGGCATGATGAATGCCAGGATCAGCCACATGGCGATGATTTCATCCCAGACCATATGGCCACTGTCAGGACTGTTGAGCGCATCGCCTGT
>CAZHQM010000183.1:0-3046 GCA_964534155.1 uncultured Oxalobacter sp. | reverse complement strand
CCATTGGAGAAAGACGAGCTCAGTAAAAAAGTTTTTTATTATACCACAAATACCAAAATTTTATCTATCTAAAAAACAGCAGACCGTCAAGCCCCCTCTGAATCCATCCTGTTCCACGCCTGCTCGTTTTCTTGCTTTGACTGATTCTGCAGGGCATCACGCTCTGCCTGCAACTGACGGTACTCCGCACGCCAGTCACCTTCCTTGGTGGAAAGCAGGTCCGCCATACGGCGGTCAATCTGCTGGAAACGCATCTGACGGATCGCACCACGCAGCTGCGCAGCCGCCATGACCTCATTGAAACCATCATCCAGCGTTTCCCTGACCAGCTGCTCGGCATGCGGCAGTCCACTTGCGCGCAGCACCTCAACCAATGCGGCATACTGCACATCCTGCTGACCGCCCGCACCCAGCGAATCGATCTGGTCAGTCACCATCTTGAAAAGCGCATAACCCTCGCCAGAATCTCCCGCAATCGTCTCGATATCTTCCGCATGCAAGGTTTGAGCCAATCCCGGGAAACGTACCAGCATCCGCAGCACCTGCCAGGTCAGCTCCGGCATCCGCGACCGTGCCCCCAGCGACTGGTTCGGACGCCTCTGCCCATTCCCCTGAAAACCGTTGCCAACCGCCCCCGGCTGGCGCCAGCCTGAGGCATTCTGCCGGTTGCCAGATGCTTTCCGCGGCGTGAACCCCAGCAACGGCAGCACATCGTTCTCAGGCATCTTCGCAAGATCAATCAGCTTGCGGACAACCTGAACCTGCAGAGCAGAACGCTTCATCACACTGCACCAAGGCTTTGCCCGGCTCAGCATCGCAGCGCGCCCCTCCATCGTGCTCAGGTCTGCACCATTCAGGATCTCCTGCATCAGGAAAGAAGACAGCGGCATCGCCCCTGCCATAGCCTGCTGAAACGCATCATGCCCAAACTCCCGGACAAACGAATCCGGATCATGCTCAGCCGGCAGGAACAGGAAAGACACCCTGCGCTCATCATCCACCAGCTTCAGCGAAGACTCCAACGCCCGCCTTGCCGCATTGCGCCCAGCGGTATCGCCATCAAATGAGAAAATAATATGGTTGGTATGGCGGAACAGCTTGCGCACATGCATCTCGGTACAGGCGGTACCCAATGTTGCCACCGCCTGCGGGAACCCCAGCTGAGACAGTGCGACCACATCCATGTAGCCCTCAACCACCAGCGCACATTTCGCCTCGCGGATCGCCATGCGCGCCTCGAACAGCCCATACAGCTCATTGCCCTTGCTGAACAGCGGCGTTTCAGGCGAATTCAGGTATTTCGGTTCACTCTTATCCATCACCCGGCCGCCAAAGGCAATCACCTGGCCGCGCTCATTGCGGATCGGGAACATGATCCTGCCACGGAAACGGTCGTAGCGCTTCGTTCTGCCGCCCTCTTCATCACTGCGGTCAATCACCAGACCGGATTCCGTCAGCTCTTTCGCATCATAGCGCTCGAAACACTGATCCAACGACGTCCAGGAATCAGGCGCAAAACCCAACCCGAAACGTGCGGCAACCTCACCGGTCAGCCCTCGCCCTTTCAGGTAATCGATCGCATCCACCGCACCACGCAGCTGCTTGCGGTAAAAAACCTCCGCACACGACATCACCTCGGTCAGCGCCAGCGTCTTCGCTTGTTTCTCAGCCCGCTGCTCCTTTGAAATCTGAGGACCATCATTCGGCACCGGCACCCCGATACTGCGCGCAAGCTCCTCAATCGCCTCAGGATAGGTCAGCCCGCTGTAATCCATCAGGAACGAAATGGCAGAGCCAGAGCGCCCACAGCCGAAACAGTGATAGAACTGTCTGGCAGGATTGACAGAAAAACTCGGGGTTTTCTCAGAATGGAAAGGACAGCACGCCCAGAAATTGGCGCCTTTCTTCTTGAGCTGGACGCGATTGCCCACCACCTCGAGAATATCGATTCGGGTAAGCAGATCCTGAATGAATGATTGCGGAATCACAGAAACAGCGCCCCAACAGAAACACCGTCGGCACAGGAATGCCAACGATGGAATTGACAGATAAGAGAAACCAGGCAGAAGCCATCACCCCTGCCCGGCAATAGATGGGATTTAACCCATCAGGGCCTGTTTCACCAGTTTGGAAACAACACCCATGTCAGCACGGCCAGCCAGTTTGCCTTTCAGCGCGCCCATGACCTTGCCCATATCCTTAGGACCAGCAGCACCCTTAACCGCTTCAGCAACCTCTGCGGCAATCTCTGCCTCAGACAGCTGTTCTGGCATATAAGCAGACAGCACATCAACTTCTGCCTGTTCATTTTCTGCCAGATCTGGACGGTTACCAGCGATGAACTGTGCAATGGAATCCTTACGCTGCTTGATCATCTTCTCAACGATAGCGAGAATCTGCTGGTCATCGAGTTCGATGCGCTCATCGACTTCTTTCTGTTTCATTGCGGCGGTCAGCATCCGGATAGTACCCAGACGTTTCATTTCTTTCGCACGCATAGCCGCCTTCATATCAGCGGTGATCTGTTCTTTCAGGCTCATCCTGTTCTCCACTGGAAAGGAAATTGTTAAACACTACAAACAGCAAAACCCGCCACGGCTACACCGGAGCGGGAATTGAATCAGGCTGTTAAACCTCGCTTTGTCCTGCGGTCTTGTGGACCCAGCAGGAAATCAATACATCTTCTTAGGCAGCTGCTGGCTACGGATGCGTTTGTAATGACGTTTGACTGCAGCAGCCAGTTTTCTCTTACGTTCTGCAGTTGGTTTTTCGTAGAATTCGCGAGCACGCAGTTCGGTCAGCAGACCGGTTTTTTCGATGGTACGTTTGAAGCGACGCATTGCCACTTCGAATGGTTCGTTTTCTTTAAGACGGATAGTAGTCATGAATGTATTACGGTTTAAGCCAAATTTTTAAAAAATAAGATTCTAGCAGGCTTTTCAGCAGGAGAAAAGCCTATCAGGGCAATGCAATGGAAATTACAACAGCTTTCTTGCCTTCAGTAAAAAAGCCCACCAGATTTGGCGGGCATCGACATGATATGCCC
>CAZHQM010000182.1:0-3130 GCA_964534155.1 uncultured Oxalobacter sp. | reverse complement strand
ACATAATAATGTGCCACCAAAACCGCATTCTTTTCCTTGAGGAGACGTTTTATTTTTTCACGGTAGAACGCCTTTTCTTCTTTAGACAATACTCGTGGCACCCGAGCCCAAGCATTGGCAACTGAACGTTCACCTGTCTGCATTTCAGGCAAATCATATTGAAATTCTTTCATATCCTGCATTTCAGCATCCCCATTATCCGAAAAAGAATCTACTCAATACCCTGCGAATTCAGATATTCGTCATAAGTGCCTTTGAAGTCCACCACTGTACCATCTTTCACCTCAAGAATGCGTGTCGCCAACGATGAAACAAACTCTCGGTCGTGAGAAACAAAAAGCAATGTCCCGTTATATTTTTCGAGAGCAATATTCAAGGATTCAATGGACTCCATATCCATATGATTGGTCGGCTCATCCAACAGCATCACATTATGGCGTCCTAGAATCAGTTTTCCATACATCATCCGCCCTTTCTCACCACCAGAAAGAACATTCACGGATTTTTTAACATCATCACCAGAAAACAGAAGACGTCCCAAAACAGAGCGAATGCTCTGGTCATCATCCCCCTCCTGCTTATATTCAGACATCCATTCAGTCAGAGAAATCTCTCCATCAAAATCTATGGATGTATCCTGAGGCATGTAACCGACATCAGCATGCTCAGCCCATTTCACGGTACCATTGTCCGCAGCCATTGAACAGGTATCTGCGCCAAGACATCTCAACAGTGTCGTCTTGCCTGCACCATTGGCACCAATAATAGCCACTTTTTCACCAGCCTCAATCATGATGCTGAAATCGTTGATAACCGGTCTATCATATGCCTTGGATATATTTTCAGCCTCTACCGCCAGATGATGCAGTTTCTTGCCTGATTCAAAGCGAATGAACGGATGGACTCGGCTGGATGGTTTGACTTCCTCTACCTTGATTTTCTCAATCTGCCGGGCTCTGGAAGTTGCCTGGCGTGCCTTGGATTTATTAGCAGAAAAACGTCTCACAAATTCCTGCAACTCCGCAATCCGCTCCTTTGCCTTGGCATTTGCCGCCTGCTGCTGTGCTTTTGCCTGAGATGATGCCAACATATAGTCATCATAATTGCCGGGATAAACTTTCAAAGTCCCATAGTCCATATCAACAATATGTGTACAGACCTGATTCAGAAAATGACGGTCATGAGAAATGATGATCATTGTCGAATCGCGCTCGTTAAGGATATTTTCCAACCAGCGAATCGTATTGATATCCAGATTATTTGTCGGCTCATCAAGCAACAGAATATCAGGATTTGAGAAGAGTGCCTGAGCAAGAAGAACCCTTAATTTCCAGCCAGGGGCAACGGCGCTCATTGGACCATTATGAAACTCCAATCCAATGCCAACACCAAGCAATAATTCGCCAGCGCGAGCCTCAGCGGTATAGCCATCATATTCTGCGAATTTGGCCTCCAAATCAGCCGCCCGCATATAATCTTCATCAGTTGCATCAGGATTTGCATAGATGGCATCACGTTCTGTCATCGTCTGCCACATTTCAGTGTGCCCCATCATAACCACATCAAGAACACGCTGATCCTCATAGGCGAACTGATCCTGTTTAAGCTTACCGAGACGTTCATTGCTATCAATGCTGACAGATCCAGAACTTGGCTCCAAGTCTCCACCCAAAATCTTCATAAAGGTGGTTTTTCCCGCCCCATTTGCTCCAATCAATCCATAACGGTTACCATCACCAAACTTTACAGAGACATTCTCAAACAATGGCTTTGCGCCAAACTGCATTGTTACATTCGCAACTGAAAGCACTTGCTATCCTCTTGAAAACCTAAAATCAGCTTATCTAAAAGTTGGATAACCACTTAATTCAAGTGACACCCTGTCATCCTTTGAACGAAGGTGTGCCTGTGCCCCAACGGGCAACGTTACTTTATCCTTGATATGTCCAAATGGAAGTCCCGTGATGACAGGAATCGGCAATCGATTCCGAATCCATGACAGCATCACATCAAAATCATAGCCATTATCAACATCAGATAACCTATAACCAGTAAAACCGCCCAAAACCACTGCCTTCTGTTTACGGAGAATGCCTGCCTCATCCAACTGTATCAGCATTCGTTCAACCCTGAATGGGTGTTCACTGATATCTTCCAAAAACAGAATCCCCTCCTTTATGTCTGGCAGCCATTTCGTTCCAACAAGATGGGCAATCATTGTCAGATTCCCCCCCCATAAAACGCCCGATACATCAGCAGTCGGATTCCCCTCTGCCTGCCAATGGAGTTTTACAGATTTTTGCGTGATAATTTCTTCAAAGGAATCCAAGGTAAATTCACTTGGCTCTTCAATACCATAATCACTGCAGACCATTGGTCCAGAAAAACTGACTGCACCATACTTGAGCAATCCCATCTGTATGACGGTTGTATCACTGTACCCAACAAACACCTTGCCTGTTTCTGCCATCTGTTTAAAATCCAGACGACTTAAAAGTCGACTTGCCCCATACCCTCCTCGGATAGCCATGACAATCTTTGACTCAGTATCTTTATAAGCATTCTCAATCTGCGCCAAACGTACATCATCCGATGCCGCAAAACGCTGATCATGTGCGTTTGCATCATAGTAACTTTTTACACTGAATCCCCGCTGCCTCAGAACTTCGATGCCTTTTTCACATCGCTCCGATTGCTGGGCAAATCCACTTGGAGCAACCACCGCCATACAAATCTGCGATTTCAAACCTGCTCCCAGACTATTATCTGCAAATTCATCAACAACCATTTTCTGTTCAAAATTTTCTGATTCAGATACTGTATTTGCCTGAGAAATACAGGCAACGAAACAACAAAACAGAATAAAGTCTCCACGCATTACCTGATTCCGCTACAGATTAGAATCAGTCAGCTTACTGTCAGCTACATCAGAGGCAACACCACTTCCCATGATTTTGAGTCTGGCCTTCCTAGCCTTTGCCTCTGCACGCCTTGCAGAAAAAAATTCCTGAAGCTGACCAACAGCCTCATCTGAAAGCACGCCACCTTTTATTGAGGCATGGTGATTAATCGTCGACTCTGATGTCAAATCAATCAGACTGCCACAAGCTCCTGTCTTAAAGTCATTAGC
>CAZHQM010000181.1:0-3131 GCA_964534155.1 uncultured Oxalobacter sp. | reverse complement strand
GAGATATCCCCCCTGATCATCTGGCCTATCGACTTGACGGTCAGATATGCTGTCTCAAAGGTCTTTGTAATACTTTCAGCCATAGCAGACAGCACACCGTACTTTATGGTCACCATTTCAGGGGCAATGTTCATTTTCACACCGATCCTGCCAATGGACTGCCCTTTGTCCGTTCGAGAATCAACGACAATCGGTACGCGCAACGACTTCCCCTGACGCTCAACCTGAAAGACCAACTGTTTTCCAGGCGACTGCCGAATGTTCTCGATCAGCGCCAGGGCGTCTGCAATCGGATGGCCATCAATGGCTATCACCTTGTCATGCTGCATCAATCCTGCCTTCTGGGCTGCACCTGTCTTTTCCAGTTCGCCTAGAACTGCGGGAGGACAATTAACCATCAGCCCAAGATTCTTCAGGAAATCACTTTTGATATCCTGCTCACTGAGATTGCCAACAGGAATCCCTCGACAATTCTCATCACCATCCCTGTTACGCCAGCAAAGGTTCACCGTTGATTGATGGTCAATAATTGCCTGGGTAAAAGGCATCCTTATCTGATTCCAGTGCTCAATCTGTTTACCATCGACTGAAGTGATGGTTTCACCGCCCCGCAGACCAATCTGATAGGCAACGGAGTCTGGGGAAACTGTGCGAATCTGGGCAATGGGATGAGGAATCCCATAAAGGTAAAGTGCAAACAGCAATACTATCGCCAAGATAAAATTGGCTGCAGGTCCTGCAATAGCAATAAACATCCGCTGCCATACGCTTCGAGATGTGAATTCATGCTGCATGGCATCAGATGGATAAGTGCCCATATCTTCTGTACGGGCATCGAGCAGTTTGACATATCCACCAATCGGTATCAGGGAAAGCGCCCATTCTGTCCCGTCTGGTGTGAATTTCCTGCTGTAGAGGATTTTTCCCATTCCCAGGGAGAAACGGAGTACCTTGACTCCGCAGATTCGTGCCGCTATGTAATGCCCCAGTTCATGGATAACGACAACGATGCAGATTGCCGGGATAAACGCCAGCAATGCAACAAGCAGATTCATGAAACGATAAATCCTTCTGCCACACTTCGGGATTTCGCGTCTTCCTGAAGAACACTTTCAATATCTGGCAAAGAACTGACGACTGCAACTTTTTCCAGAGTCCGCTCGACAATTTCCTCAATTTTCCGGAAATTAATCCGCTTTTCCAGAAATGCCTGAACTGCAATCTCATTTGCAGCATTGAGGATGGTTGGAGCAGAGCCCCCTGCCTGCAGGGCCTCATATGCGAGCCGTATTGCAGGGAAACGTTTCATATCCGGTTTCTCAAACTGCAATGCGCCTATGGCGACCAGATCCAATGGATCAACACCTGAGGCAATCCTTTCGGGATAGGCCAAGGCATGTGCAATTGGCATACGCATATCTGGATTCCCCATCTGGGCGATAACTGAGCCATCAATATAAGAAACCATGGAATGAATCACGCTCTGGGGATGAATGACGACTTCAATCTGATTGGCAGGAATGCCGAACAACCAATGCGCCTCGATAATTTCAAGCCCTTTATTCATCATGGTGGCAGAATCAACCGATACTTTCCTGCCCATGACCCATTTAGGGTGAGCAACGGCTTCTTCCGGTGTTATCGCCTCAAGCGTCTCTGCAGCTCTGTGAAGGAAGGGCCCCCCGGATGCCGTCAGGAGAATCTTGGAAATACCTTGATGCTGGGTAGTATTCTGTCTGTATGTATGTGGCAGACATTGAAACACAGCATTATGTTCACTGTCGATTGGCAGTAAGGTTGCACCATTCTGCAGGACGGCATCCATGAACAGGTGGCCAGACATGACCAGAGATTCTTTGTTTGCCAGAAGAAGTTTCTTGCCAGCCCCTGCCGCCGCCAAGGAAGGGGCTAATCCAACCGATCCGACAATCGCACACATGACGATATCGCACTCAGCCGATGAGGCAACCTGCATCAATGCCTGATTGCCATACAAGACCTGGGTGTGGATATTCTTTGCGCGAAGATTGCGCTCCAGAACTGTCGCGGAAGCCACAGTGCCGACAACAGCAATTTCAGGGTGGAAGCGTTCACATTGGCGCTGCAGTTCACTGACACGGCTGTTTGCTGTCAAGGCATAAACCTGATAACGGTCTGGATGCCGGGAAATGACATCCAATGTGGATTGACCGATTGACCCGGTAGAGCCGAGAACAGTGATTTTCTGGAGCGATACAGCCATGATTTACAGCCAGAGTCCCAGCAAGACCGCCAACGGGAGGGTTGGAATGAGTGAATCGATACGGTCCAGGACACCGCCATGACCTGGCAGCAGATTACTGCTGTCTTTCATTCCAATGCGGCGTTTGAGCTTGGATTCCATCAGGTCACCGATAATACTCAATGCCACCAGAACAAGGAGACTGATAATCATGCCAACCCAGCCATATCGGCTATATACGGAAACAGCAATGTTTTCCTGTGCAGGAGAAACCCATACGGTAATGATGCCAGCCGCCAATACGGCAACAGCACCACCGACAACGCCTTCCCAGGTTTTTCCTGGAGAAATAGTGGGTGCCAGTTTATGTTTACCGAAAGCATGTCCAGCGAAATAAGCGCCAATATCTGCAAGCCAGATAACGACAAAAATAGAAAGCAGGAAAAACGCAGATTTACGATAAAGAACCAATACGGACAGGATACTGCAGAATACGGACAGCCAGTAAAGCCACTGACAGACTGTATTGAAAGTCGTGCCCAACGCAGGCATACGGCTGAACAGTGCCGGAATCAGGAAAACACCCCAGATTGCACAGCCAATCATGGCAAACCAGATATATTCACGGACTGAGAGAAAATAGACGGCACAAGCAAAAACAAGGCACGAAACAATCCCAGTGATTATCGGCTGAGGGTTTTTGAAGAGCCGCGCATTCTCCCATGAAGCGGCACCGAAGAAAACCAGCAGGAGTAGACTGAAAAGGACATTGCTTCCAGTCCAGAGTACAACGAAAAGGACTGCCGCCAGACAGATTGCTGTAATGACACGCTGCTTCAGCATGATTTCACCAATTGTTCGCTTGTCTGGCCAAATCTTCTTTCGCGTGACTGGAAGTAGGTGATCGCCT
>CAZHQM010000180.1:0-3143 GCA_964534155.1 uncultured Oxalobacter sp. | reverse complement strand
AAAGGAAAATCATGCCAGCACAATGGAACCTTCAAGACGCAAAAAACAAGTTCAGTGAGGTCGTCAATGCCGCAGTTGCAGGAGAGCCGCAGATTGTCACGAAACGGGGAAAACCTGCTGTTGTCATCCTGTCTCAAAATGACTACAACCTGCTGAAAAAGGGACTGAAGCGGAAGCCAACCCTGCCAGATCTGCTGATGGCAATGCCACATAAAGACGACGAAAGTGCATTTGAAAAAGATCTGTATCCTGAAAGTCTTTCCATGAAAATGCGCGAGGTGGATTTCTGATGTTCCTTCTCGATACCGTTACCATATCCGAACTGCGCAAATCATCCCCAGATGAATCTGTATTGAAGTGGTTCAATGCCCACCGGGATGATGATTTCTATCTGTCTGCAATCACTATCGGTGACATTTACAGAGGAATCATCAGTGTCAGAAAACGGGACCCTGCATTTGCTAACAAACTTGCTGACTGGCTTCAGGGAGTTATCCATTACTACAAAGACAATATTCTCCCAGTCACGATGGAAACTGCCCTTGACTGGGCAGTGGCCAGTGCAAGAGCAGACAATGACAGTATGGATACCCTGATTGCAGCAACAGCTATACAGCACCATCTGACACTTGTTACCCGCAATACCCGTCATTTTGAATCTGCAGGTGTTTCATGTGTAAATCCATGGCTTTCAGCCTGATGGAACAACCAGGTCACACAGAAATCACATTTTTATACATAAAAGTGTGAGAAAAATCACACTTTTCTTAATAATTATGTGATTTGCGCTATTCAGTACGCAGTTTTACCAATGCCAGACCAATGAGCCTATCGACTGAATCTGCCATGAAAAGCGGGATATTGAGCAGGTTGCCGTCTAACTTGAGGTTTTCCATCGAAAAACGGATCCGCAGTGGTGTCTGGTCGGCGAATTTCTCCTGATATTTCTTAAGGCTCTTGGCGGTGATATTGGCATCTGCCTTGACCTCGACAGGAATGATGTCGTTATCCCGCTGAATCAGGAAATCGACTTCATACGGTGGGTTGTTCTGTGACCAGTAACGTGGCTGGACCTCATATTTCGCCTTCAGTGCCTGCAGGATATAGTTTTCTGACAATGCGCCTTTGAATTCGGTGAAGAGCCTTGCCCCCTCAACAAATGCCGATGGTGCCAAGAATGACAATCTGCGGAGAAGACCGACATCTGCCAAGTAAATCTTGAATGCGGAAAGATCATCATATGCCGCTATCGGCAACCCTGGGGCACTGCTTCTGTAAACCTTTGACACCAACTGGGCATCAACCAGCCACTGCAGGGCATCTTCGTATTCACGGGCACGTGCGCCCTCTTTCACAACCCGATAGATGAATTTCTTGTTTTCTCTTGCCAGTTGGGATGGAATCGCATGCCAGATCATTGAAATCTTGGCAAACTCACTTGTATTGGGGTGTTTGCTGAAATCACGTTCATACGCCTCAAGAATCGCAGACAGAACAGACTGAACAGCCCCGGTATCCTGTGTTGTAGTCCAACGATTGACCGACTCAGGCATCCCCCCTGTGACAAAATACATCTTCAACTTTTCGCAGAGCTGGCTGAATACAAGATCTGGGAGAGGATACAGCTCATCGACAGACGCCATGTACTGCACAAGGTTTTCATCACCCGATGCCATCAGGAACTCGGTGAAAGTCATTGGATTGACCTGAAGAAAATCCACCTTGCCAACAGGGAAAGACGATGGCTTCGCCAATGCGATACCCAACAACGAGCCAGCGCAGGCGATATGGTATTCTGGGGCATCCTCGCAAAAGTATTTCATTGCATTGATGACATCAGGACAATCCTGCACCTCATCAAAAACAATCAGGGTATTGCCGGGCTTAATTCTCTGCCCTGTTGCCATTGCTAGATTCTGGAGAATACGCTTGGGATTCTTGGACTGCTCGAAAAACTGCTTGAGTGATGGCTCTTCATCAAAATTGAAATAAGCAGTGTTTTTATAAGCCTCTTTACCGAAAGACTTGAGCAGCCATGTCTTACCGACCTGACGGATACCCTTGAGAATCAGGGGCTTTCTGAAAGGGGAATCTTTCCATTCCATCAAATCCTTTAATACCAAACGCTCCATCACATCTCCTCAGAAATCGCCATCAATCACAAAATAATACATAAAAGTGTGAGAAAAATCACACTTTTATTAATAATTGTGTGATTTGATGGGTTTCAAGGATGACTGGCGGCTGGATGATGGGCAATCCTTGAGTGATACCAGCCGTCTTAAACATCAAATCCCCATATTCCTACCGATGTTGTATGAAATACAACACTTTCGCCTTTTTTCTGCAAAATTTTTGTCTTTTTTCTTTTATTCCTATCATTCCCATAGGATATGCGTATAATCCAACCCCAGAGACAAACGAACTGTCTGGTCGGTGTCTCAGACAGAGACCTTCTGCGACTGAAGGCATCGATCCAAAGAAATTTACAAAATCAAGGAAACAAGAAAATGAAAGCGAAAAAACACGTCTTAAAAGGACTCACTGCCCTGCTGGCAACCACCATTTTTGCCGGTACCGTATTTGCCGCCGCACCTCAAGCAACCCATGTTGAACAGGCATCCCAGCCTAAAGCGGTACAGAAGATTGCCAACCAGAAAGTGCGACTGACTGTGCTGACCGATGACACAGTAGCTTCTGACAAATTTGTGGCCGAACATGGCCTGTCTGTACTGATTGAACTGCCAAACGGTCACCGCTGGCTGCTGGATACCGGCACGACAAACGTTTATCTGGAAAATGCTCAGCGCCTTGGCATCAGCCTTGAAGGCCTGAATGGGCTTCTGATCTCCCACAATCATGAAGACCACACCGGCGGGCTAGTCTTCTACGACCGCCTGAAAACCAATCCTCCTGTCTATGGCCACCCTCTCATCTGGCACAAGTCTTACCAGTTCAAGGAAGGCAAGAATCCTCGCATTCTCAGCATCCCTTATGAAGGCCGTGTGAAAGTTGCTCCTCACTTCAAACCAGTGAACAACACAACCCAGCTGGATGAAGGCCTCTACTTCCTGACGGATATTCCTCATAAACCTGGAGTCTTCGCACCAACCAAAGGCAATTATTTCAACGAAGACAAGACA
>CAZHQM010000179.1:0-3148 GCA_964534155.1 uncultured Oxalobacter sp. | reverse complement strand
CCTGGAAGCAACCATTCTCGTCAAACTGGAATATTTCAACCCAGCCGGCAGTGTAAAAGACCGCGTTGGCAAGGCCATGATTGATGCTGCTGAAGCAGAAGGCAAACTGATTCCAGGCAAATCCACCATCATTGAACCAACCTCTGGCAACACCGGTGTTGGTCTGGCGGCAGTTGCTGCAGCCCGTGGTTATCGCCTGATTATCACCATGCCAGAAACAATGAGTATTGAACGCAGAAAACTGATTAAAGGCTATGGCGCAGAACTCGTTCTGACTGATGGTTCTAAAGGCATGAAAGGTGCTATTGCAAAAGCGCAGGAACTTGCAGCAACCATTCCAAACAGTTTTGTTCCACTGCAATTTGACAATCCTGCCAACCCTGCCATCCATAAGGCAACAACTGGTCCTGAAATCTGGCGTGATACTGATGGCAAAGTTGATATTTTTGTGGCTGGCGTTGGTACTGGGGGTACATTGACTGGTGCTGGTTCTTATCTGAAAGAGCAGAATTCTAATGTCAAGATTGTTGCCGTTGAACCAGAAACTTCCCCTGTTCTTTCCGGTGGCAAACCTGGCCCACATAAAATCCAGGGTATTGGCGCAGGTTTCGTTCCATCCGTTCTGGATACTAAGGTCTACGATGAAATCATTCCTGTTCCTAATGATGCAGCATTCCAGACTGCTCAGGCATTAGGCCATGCTCAGGGGGTATTGGTTGGCATTTCATCTGGTGCATCTCTTTGGGCTGCAACACAGTTGGCAAAACGCCCTGAAAACAAAGGCAAGACCATCGTTGCCCTCTTGCCTGATACTGGTGAACGTTATCTGTCAACCGCACTGTTCCCTGCAGAATAATCCTGATCTTCTGTTTATTTTCATTGAGAAGTCAGAATGGATATTGAATCTCTTTGTATTCATGGGGGGAAAGTCGGCACTGATACCAGTGGTGCCATTTCCACCCCAATCTACCAGACGGCCACATACGCTCATCTTGGGTTAGGTAGAAGTACCGGTTATGACTATAGCCGAGGCTCGAATCCGACCCGTGGTGTCCTTCAGGATATCATGGCAAAACTGGAAGGTGGTGTTGCCGCCTATGCATTCAGTTCAGGGATGGCGGCAGCCTCTGCCATGATGGATCTGTTTAAACCCGGGGACCATATCATCTCTTCTGATGATCTGTATGGAGGAACTTGGCGGCTGTTCCAGAACTTCTCAATGAAAAATGGGCTTACATTTGACTGGGTCGATGCATCTGACCCAGCGAATGTTGAGGCTGCAATCAAACCAGAAACCAAGGCTGTTTTCATTGAAACACCGACAAATCCTCTGATGCATGTCAATGATATCGCCGCCATCGCTGAAATCACGAAGAGACATGGCATCCTTCTGCTTGTTGACAATACTTTCCTGACCCCAATCAATCAGCAGCCTTTGAAATTAGGGGCCAATATTGTCCTGCACAGCGGTACAAAATATCTATGTGGACACAATGATACGTTAGCCGGGATTCTTGTCTGCGACTCTGAGGAACTTTCTGAAAGACTGCATTACATCCAGAATGCTGTCGGAGCATCGCTTGCCCCATTTGACAGCTGGCTTCTTATCCGAGGCATTCAGACATTGGCTATCCGTGTCCGCAAACAGGAAGAAACCGCCTTGAAGGTCGCACAATGGCTTAATGCCAACCTGAAAGTCAAACAGGTTTTTTATCCCGGCCTGCCTTCTAACAAAGGCTATGAAATCACGAAAAAACAGTCTATCGGTTTTGGGGGAATGATTTCTTTCGAAGTCACAGATGAGGCTGGGGGTGAGCAGTTTGTCAAAGAAATCCTGGAGAATGTAAAACTAATCCAGTTTGCAGAAAGTCTTGGCGGTGGCGAAACATTAATCACCTACCCTACAACCCAGACCCATGCATCTATTCCCGAGTCTGAACGTCTCGCAAGGGGTATCACAAACAACCTGCTTCGCATGTCGATTGGTCTTGAGAATGCCGAGGATATTATTGCGGATCTTGCCCAAGCGATGAACAGCGATTATCAGTCTGTTTCATATGGATTCGATACCGTTATTGACCGTAGAGGCACTGGCTCCCTGAAATACGATTATGCGGTACAGCGGGGAAAACCTGCGGATGTCCTGCCTTTGTGGGTTGCAGATATGGACTTCAAGGTTCCGCCATCCGTAACAACCGCATTGCAGGAAATGGTTTCCCATGGCATTTACGGTTACACCGAACCAAGGGCAGGTTACATTGAGGCCATCCAGAGTTGGTTCTCCCGTCGGCACAACTGGACTCCTCAGGCTGATTGGTTGGTTAAAACGCCTGGCGTTGTCTATGCCATCTGTCTGGCAATCCGTGCATTGACCAAAGAAAACGATGCCATCCTTATCCAACAGCCAGTTTATTATCCTTTTTCACTGACTATCCATGATAACAACAGACGCTTGATTGACAGCCCACTTATCCTGAAAGACGGGCATTATGAGATTGATTTCGATGATTTTGAGAAAAAGATTGTCGAAAATGATGTCAAGCTGTTCATTCTCTGCAATCCTCACAATCCTGTCGGACGTATCTGGACTAAAGATGAACTCAAAAGAATGGCAGACATCTGTCTTGCCCATCAGGTTAAGGTTATCTCTGATGAAATCCATGCTGACTTTGCCTTTCCTGGATATGCCTACATACCTTATGGCACTTTGGGCGAGCGTTATCTGAACAATGTTGTTATCTGTACTGCACCTAGCAAGACATTCAATATTGCAGGTCTCCAGATTTCCAATATATTCATTCCAAATCCTGAAATCCGCAGCCACTTTCAACAGGAGCTGAATGCCACGGGTTATGACCAGATGAATGCTGCAGGCCTGATTGCCGCACAGGCAGCATATGAGGGGGGAGAATCATGGTTTGATGCATTGATGGCATATCTGACTGTCAACCTCGGTATTGTCAGAAACTTTGTGGCTGAACGCTTGCCAGGTGTCCGTTTGATTGAACCAGAAGGCACGTATCTTGTCTGGCTTGATTTCTCTGGCACAGGTATGACTGGAGATGAACTGGATTCCTTTATTGTCAACGATGCGAAGCTCTGGCTTGATCATGGTAGCATCTTTGGGCCGAGTGGCGAAAGTTTTGAG
>CAZHQM010000178.1:0-3230 GCA_964534155.1 uncultured Oxalobacter sp. | reverse complement strand
CTACGGTACCGCTGTTGCCGACTGTGGTTGCTGCCATGCCACCGTAGTTTTCGACAGTACCTTCGTTTGCGAGGGTATCGTTGACGTAGGTCTCACCACCTTCTGCGGTGACCAGGGTACCTGTGGAATTGTTGGTGATGTTGCCTGCAGTCAGGGTGCCAGCATTCGCTACGGTACCGCTGTTGCCGACTGTGGTTGCTGCCATGCCACCGTAGTTTTCGACTGTGCCAGTATTTGCCAGTCCACTTCCCAAAGTGGTTGCACTGCCACTGGCAACAACCATATCACCAGCATTGTAGATATCGTTATCTCCAGAACTATCGGTATTGTTGCTGAATGTATTGATGCCAGACAGAACAAGCTCACCACCTTCAGCATTGTATATAGCACCACCGTATCCATTTACCGCACTGTTGCCAGCCATCGTGACACCGTCAAGATAGATCTTGCCCGCCTGGTCGGTGCCCTTGGCGCCTTCAACGGTGCCTTCGTTGTAGATGGCACCGCCGTTACCCGCGGTCGCAGTGTTGCCCTCAAACTTGGTGTTGCTGATGGTTACGCCGTTTGCGTTGCCTTCACTGCTGTAGAAGGTGTTGTAGATTGCACCGCCTGATGTTGCCGCTGTGTTTCCACTGAATTCGGAATCCTTGATGTCCAGCTTCGCAGCAACATTGTCACCCGCACTGAACTTACGCATGTCGATTGCACCGCCCATCATTGCTGACTCGTTACCGCTGAAGACTACGCCTTCGATATCCGCTGTGCTTACAGAGCCGAGGAACATGGCCCCGCCACCACTGCCTCCGTCTGTAGAATCACCGGTGGCTCTGTTTCTGCTCAGGACTGTTGTGCCGACACCATCTGTGATAGTTCCTTTCAGGCTCACTGCATTGAATGCACCGATTGCACCGCCTGATGCTGCAGTATTATTGGTGAAATCTGTATCTTCAATGCTCAGACTAGAACCTGCTGTGGTTCCCACACCAGTCGCGCCACCATACCCTGTAGCGGTATTATTAGAAAAACTCGAATTCTGAAGAACTTCAACAGCAACCCCGTTTGTAACCCAAAAGACACCACCGTTGCCACCAGTTTTTCCAGTAAAATCTCCTTGAACAGAAATATTGCTTCTTGCTGCGATTGCCGCCTTGATGGCATCCACGTCACTGATTGGCTCTGCAGCCATCGCACCAGTCGAAACACCGCCCAGTGCACCGATTAATACTGCTGCAACTGCTGCTTTCCTGACAGTCTTAGACTTGCCACCATGTGATTTGATGAGTTCACTACCAACGACAAAGGCACCTTTTGCCTTGCTGAAAACGACCTTGAATATTCTGTTCATCCGTCAATCTCCTGAAATGCTGAAAACACTACCCCATACATCTGCAAACAAACAGCAACACAGATGCTCGCAATTTCATATATTACTGACTTTTGGGATTATTGCAATAAAGAAACGGACCAGATGAATATTTTGGAAACAGATTAAAAAATTTACTGGCAAGCCAGCAACAAAAATCCCCTGCACCGATTGGATAACCAATCAGTCAGGGGATGCCATCTGTCAGCCTGCCTGACTATTCAGAAAAGGTCTAGACCAGACAATGACTGCTCAATCCTGGATTTCTTGATCAGTTCCTGCAAATGGGCAAGCCATTACTACTCAGGCGGGTTGGCTTTGATTTTGTCCTCAACCGTATTGAAAGATTAGTCATGTATATATTCTTTTTATGCTAATATTTCGAATATATAATTTACCAATCATTCAATATTACTGCTATGAGCCGATTTATTCCCCGCACTTTATTGCCACAGATTCTTGCAGCAAAACCACCTAAGGCTGTTGTCATTTATGGTTCAAGACGGGTTGGGAAAACACGTCTGCTCAGGGAATGTTTCAGCAACACCGATACGGTAACCTGGATAAACGGCGACAGTCCTGATGCTCCTGCCCGTCTGGATTTCCAGTCTGATCAGGATATCAGGGATTTTCTCAACCACTGGCAGGTTGTTGTTATTGATGAGGCACAGCGTATCCCAAATATAGGGCTGACCTTGAAACGGATGGTGGATGCCGAGACTGACTGCAGGATTTTTGTCACGGGTTCGAGTGCGTTGACATTGGCAGATGGCATCAAGGAATCAGCGGTTGGCAGAATCCGGACTTATCCAATGTGGCCATTGTCCATATCAGAACTCATCGAGGAACGTTCTTGGCAACAGGTCAAGCATGATCTGCCATGGCATATGGTTTATGGGCTTCTCCCAGCCGTTGTCAACAATCGGGATGAGGCAAGGGATACGTTAAACGACTATATCAACGGTATTCTGCTGCAGGACATCTATACACTCTCCGGCATCAGAAAACCTGCCAAACTGATGCATCTGGTCAAACTGCTGGCTGCCAATATTGGCACTGAGGTCAGCTTTGATGGACTTGCCCGGGAAATTGGTCTGAGCAAGCAGGGCATCACCGATTATATCGACCTGCTGGAGCAGTGTTTCATCATCAAACGTGTCAATTCTTTTTCAAAGAACCTGACCAATGAGCTGAAGAAAGCCAAGAAAATCTATTTCTGTGACCTGGGACTGCGTAATGCTGTTCTTGGTGATTTCAGACCCTTCAACCAGCGTGAGGATGCAGGCGCCCTTTGGGAGAATATGTTCTTTATGGAACGCCTGAAGAAACATGATTACGCACGGGATTACACACATATTTATTTCTGGCGCACCACAACAAATCGAGAAATAGACTTTGTTGAGGAATGTGACGGCAGGATTGAGGCGTTTGAGTGCAAGCTATCAGAAAGAGCCAAAATAAAATCAGGGAGTTATTTCGCTGATAAATACCATTGCGATGTCCATCTGAGTACCCCAGATACCCTCAAGGCATTCCTCTGATACCATAATTCGCCATGTATATATTCTTTTTATTCGAATAATTCGAATATATACCTGACGAATGATTCAAAAAAGACCATTTTCACCAACAAAAATCCCCTGCTGATTACAATCAGACAGGGGATGATGCATCTTATTTGAGAGATGCCTGTTCAGAACATCTCAATAACAGAATGATTACTGTTCAATCTTGGATTTCTTGATCAGTTCCTGCAAGTGAGCGAGCCATTTCTGCTGGGTCAGGTTCGCCTTGATATTGTCCTTGACCTTGGTAAATGGTTCAGCAGTTGCATTGCGGATGCTGACCAGACGGATGACATGGAAAC
>CAZHQM010000177.1:0-3272 GCA_964534155.1 uncultured Oxalobacter sp. | reverse complement strand
GCATATTGAGGACCTGCCGTTTGTCATCAATTTTGAATTGCCGTTTGTAGCAGAGGATTATGTCCATCGGATTGGACGTACCGGTCGTGCTGGCGCACAGGGAACAGCCGTTTCTCTCTACACAGAAAAAGATGCGAAGCTGTTGGCAGAGATTGAGAAACTGACCAAGAAAAAACTGCCGCCATCCGTTCCAGAGGGATTTGATCCAAGAGATTATGCGACACGTTCAGGGCGTGCAGGCAGATATGAACGGAAAGAGCTGGGGCCTTACCATTCAGTGGGACTGACGAAGGCAAAATCAGAAGATCCTTGGTTTGACCGTCCATATGAGCCAGAATCTGCATCCGAAAAGGCAAAGGCAGAAAATACGCCTGCTGTGCCTAAAGGCAAGGCAAAGCCAGCTTTGGCATTCCTGTTGGGTGGTGCGCCAAAACAGCCAAAATAATCTTGATAGAGGTTGGATAGCCCCGCTATCTGTTTGATTGTAGGAAATTTATGACTGATCCAAGTTTTGTCCATCTGCGTCTTCATTCGGAATATTCGATTGTTGATGGACTGGTGCGCATTGATGAAGCTGTTGCCGCTGCGGCAAAGGACAGTCAGCCTGCAATGGCGTTGACAGACCTTTCCAATCTGTTTGGTCTGATCAAGTTTTATAAAGCGGCAAGAAAAAAAGGGGTCAAGCCTATTGCGGGTTGTGATGTCTGGATTACCAATGAAGCGGATAGGGACAAGCCATCCAGACTGCTTCTCTTGGTCAAAAGCAATCAGGGCTACCATAACCTCTGCGAATTATTGACCAAGGCATGGCTTGAGAACCAGTACAAAGGGCGCGCCGAGGTCAAGCGGGAATGGCTGTCAGAACTGAAGGCTGAATACGGTGATACAGGACTCATTGCCCTTTCAGGCGCAATGATGGGGGATGTCGCACAGGCCATTGAGGTCGGCAATGAAGCCAATGCAGAAAGCAATGCCCAGCGTTGGATGGAAATCTTCCCGCAGGCCTTTTATCTGGAGGTCCAGCGTTCTGGGCAACCTCAGGAAGAGGCGTATATCCATCAGATAAAACTGCTGGCGCAGAAACTGGGGTTGCCGATTGTTGCAACGCATCCGGTTCAGTTCATTTCCTCCGAACAGTTCCGAGCCCATGAGGCAAGAACCTGTATTGCCGAGGGTGAGATTCTCGCAAATGACAAGCGTCCACGCCTGTTCAATGAAAGTCAGTGCTTCCTGACTCAGGAACAGATGATGGAGCGCTTTGCCGATATGCCTGCAGCTTTGCAGAACACGGTTGAGATTGCGAAACGCTGTTCATTGACGCTGGTGCTGGGTGAACATAAATTGCCACTTTTCCCGACACCGGATGGCATGTCCTTGGATGATTTCATGGCGCAGCAGGCACGGGATGGTCTTGAGAAACGCCTGATAGAACTGTTTCCTGATGAGGAAGAGCGGAAGGCAAAGCGCAAGGTTTACGATGAGCGTCTCGAATATGAAATCAGCGTCATTATCAAGATGGGGTTCCCGGGATACTTCCTCATCGTTGCTGACTTCATCCAGTGGGCAAAGAACAATGGGGTTCCAGTGGGACCGGGACGAGGCTCAGGTGCGGGCTCGCTGGTTGCTTACTCCTTGTTGATCACCAATCTGGATCCAATCCGATACAACCTGATTTTCGAACGTTTCCTGAATCCAGAACGTGTCTCCATGCCTGACTTCGACGTGGACTTCTGTCAGCATGGGCGTGACCGTGTGATTCAGTATGTGAAAGACCGTTACGGCCATGATGCAGTCTCCCAGATTGCGACTTTCGGTACGATGGCGGCAAAGGCTGCTGTCCGGGATGTCGGGCGTGTGCTCGATCTGGGATATGGCTTCTGCGATGGCATCTCAAAGCTGATTCCATTCAAACCGGGCAAACAGGTGACGATTGCCGAAGCCCTGAAAGAAGAGCCGCAGCTGGCTGAGCGCGAGAAACAGGAGGAGGAAGTTCATGAGCTCCTGAATCTTGCCGAACAGGTAGAAGGGATTACCCGAAATGTCGGGATGCATGCTGGTGGTGTGCTGATTGCTCCTGGGAAACTGACCGATTTCTGTCCGCTTTATACCCAGGGCGGTGATGCTGGCGTCGTTTCCCACTATGACAAATATGATGTCGAGGAAGTCGGCTTGGTCAAGTTCGACTTCCTTGGATTGACGACCCTGACAATCCTTGATCTGGCGGTTAAATACATCCGTGAATTCGATCCAGGCATGGAGACCTTCTCACTGGATGATATTCCATTGGATGACCGTCCGACATTCAAGCTGTTGACCGATGCCAATACCATCTCGGTGTTCCAGCTTGAAAGCCGTGGTATGCAGGGCATGCTGAAAGATGCGAAGCCAGACCGCTTTGAGGACATTATTGCGCTCGTTGCTCTGTACCGTCCTGGTCCAATGGATCTGATTCCAGACTACTGTCGCCGTAAACATGGTGAGGCTTTTGAATATCCAGATGAAAGAACCAAGGGTATTCTCGAGGAAACCTACGGCATCATGATCTATCAGGAACAGGTCATGCAGATGGCGCAGATCATCGGTGGTTATACCTTGGGCGGTGCGGATCTTCTGCGCCGTGCGATGGGTAAGAAAGATCCTGCAGCAATGGCGAAACACCGTCAGGTTTTCCGTGATGGTGCTGCCAAGAACAATGTTTCAGAGGCAAAGGCGGATGAGATTTTTGACCTGATGGAAAAATTTGCGGGATATGGGTTCAATAAATCCCACGCAACGGCTTATGCACTGTTGTCTTATCAGACTGCTTTCCTGAAATGCCATCATCCAGCAGCATTCATGGCAGCCAATATGTCATTGGCGATGGATGACACGGATAAGGTGTACACCATGGTTCAGGACTGTGATGCTGTCTGTAAGGTCGATATGTTGCCTCCTGATATCAATGAATCAGACTACTATTTCCGTCCTGTCCGCGCAGAAAAAGATGGACCAGAAGATACTGCGTCCCAGATCCGTTATGGTCTGGGTGCTGTGAAAGGAACTGGCGAGGGGGCGGTTCAGGCGATTGTTGAAGGCAGGAAATCTGGGGCATATAAGGATCTCTTCGATTTCTGTGCAAGGGTTGACCGCCATCAGGTGAACAGACGGACCATCGAGGCATTGATCCGTGCGGGGGCTTTTGATTCCCTGGGACAGGATCGTGGAGTCATGTTGGCATCGGTTGACCTTGCAATCGAAGCTGCAGAACAGGCAGAGGCTGCGGCTAATCAGGT
>CAZHQM010000176.1:0-3315 GCA_964534155.1 uncultured Oxalobacter sp. | reverse complement strand
GCTCTGCTGCTCACTGGTGCATGATCCTGACCTGCTGATTCTTGATGAGCCGACCACCGGGGTTGATCCGTTATCCAGACGGCAGTTCTGGGAGCTGATTGATTCCATCCGCCAGCGCCGCCCGCAGATGAGCGTTCTGGTTGCGACCGCCTACATGGAAGAAGCGGAACAGTTTGACTGGCTGGCTGCGATGTATGCAGGCAAGGTCATCGCGACTGGTACTGCCCAGGAAATGATGGCGGCGGCAGGCAAGAACACCTTGGAACAGGCTTTCATCCAGTTCCTGCCAGAAGAGCGCCGCGCCAATTATGAAGAACTGACCATCCCGCCTCTGGAACAGAACGAGGAACAGGTCTGGGCGATTGAGGCAGAAAACCTGACCCAGCAATTTGGGGATTTCACAGCCGTTGACCATGTCAATTTCAAGATTCCCCAAGGTGAGATTTTCGGGTTCCTGGGATCCAATGGCTGTGGCAAGACAACCACGATGAAAATGCTGACAGGTCTGCTCTCCCCGACTGAAGGGACAGCAAAGACCTTTGGCAAACCGGTTGATGCCAACAATATCGACAGCCGCCGTGATGTCGGTTACATGTCTCAGGCGTTTTCCCTGTATGGCGAGCTGAGTGTCCAGCAGAACCTGAACCTGCACGCACAGCTCTTTCACATTCCGAAAGATGAGGCAAAGGCCCGCATTGATCAGCTGGTTGAGCGCTTCGGTCTGGAACCTTATCTCTCCTCGACAGCAGAATCACTGCCATTGGGTATCCGGCAGCGCCTGTCTCTGGCTGTTGCCGTAGTGCATGGTCCGAAACTCCTGATTCTTGATGAACCGACTTCAGGTGTTGACCCGGTTGCCCGTGATGATTTCTGGCGGCTTCTGATTGAGCTTTCCCGTGAACAGCATGTCACGATTTTCATCTCGACCCACTTCATGAATGAGGCGGAGCGGTGTGACCGCATCTCGCTGATGAATGCAGGCAAGGTGCTGGCAAGCGGCACACCGGATGAGCTTCGGGAAAGCAAAGGGGCGGCAACCCTCGAACAGGCGTTCATCGAGTATCTTGAAGAAGCCAGCGGCAGCAACGAACGCCAGAGTTTTGATGTTGAGGAAAAGACTGCAGAGCAGTCCGCCCACCATACCGGCAACGCTTTCTTCAGCCTGCGCCGCCTTCTCGCCTATGCGTTCCGTGAATCGCTGGAACTGAGGCGGGATCCTATCCGTATCGGCTTTGCAATCTTAGGCAGTATCCTGCTGTTCTTTGTGCTGGGTGGCGGTATCTCCATGGATGTGGAAAACCTGAAATTCGCCGTCTTGGACTACGATAAGTCGCCTCAGTCCAGAGACTACATCCATAACCTGTCAGGTTCGCGGTATTTCATCGAACAGCCTGAACTGGTCAGTGCCGAGGATCTGGAAACGCAGATGAAAAGCGGCAAACTAAGTGTCGCCATCGAGATTCCACCGAATTTCGGGAAAGATCTTGTGCAGGGGCGCAAACCTGAGATTGCGGCATGGATTGATGGGGCAATGCCTTACCGGGGTGAGACTATCCTCGGGTATGTGCGAGGACTGCATGGGAAATATCTTGTCCAGCTGAACAAGGAGACGAATGGAACGGACTATCAGGCATCCGCCACCCTGATCAAGCGCTACCGATACAATCAGGACTTCAAGAGCGGCTTTGCGATGGTACCGGGCATTATCCCCCTATTGCTGATGCTGATTCCTGCGGTGCTGATGGCATTGGGCGTTGTCCGGGAAAAAGAGCTGGGCTCGATTACAAACCTTTATGTAACACCCGTCACGAAGCTGGAGTTCCTGTTAGGGAAGCAGCTGCCGTATATTGTGCTGTCCATGGTCAGTTATGTGCTGATGACCATCAGTGCGGTGGTGTTCTTCCATGTACCGATCAAAGGCAGCCTGATTGCGATGACCATCGGCGCACTGCTGTATGTGACCGCCACAACCAGCTTGGGGCTGTTGATTTCCACGTTCACCAAGACACAGATCTCGGCGCTTTTCGGGACAGCGATCCTGACGATGCTCCCGACATCCCAGTTCTCTGGGCTGAAAGACCCTATTGGCTCATTGGAAGGCAGTGCTTACTGGATTGGCCAATGCTGGCCAGCCTCGCACTTCATCATCCTCTGCCGAGGTGTTTTCACCAAAGCATTGCAGTTTGTTGATGTCATCCACCCGCTGTGCTGTCTGGCGGCATTCATTCCTGTGCTGACTTTCATTGCATGGCTGTTACTGCCTAAACAGGAAAAATAGTCGGAGAAAACCATGTCTTCATTCAGGACACACCTCAACAATATTTACCGGCTTGGCATCAAGGAACTGAGCAGTCTCTGGGCAGACAAGGTCATGCTCCTGCTGATCATCTATGCGTTCACCGCCAACATCTACAGCTCCGCAAAAGGTGTCTCTCAGGAACTGCGCAATGCCCCTGTCGCGATTGTGGACCAGGACCATTCCCAGATTTCCATGCGCTTGGCAAATTCCCTGACGAAGCCCTATTTCAAGACACCGGATCTGGTTGAACCAGATGAGGCAACAGAATCGCTGGACCGAGGTTACCATTCGTTCTCCATCATCATCCCACCCAGCTTCCAGCGTGACCTGATTGCCGGCAGGAAACCATCGGTGCAGCTGAACATCGATGCGACGGTCATGAGTCAGGCGTTTATCGGCTCGGGGTATATCGAGAGTATTTTCAACAGCGAGATCAATGAGTACCTGAATCGGTCACCCGAGACTTCATCACAAACCATCAATCTGGTCACGCATGTCAGGTTCAATGAAAACATGACCGGCTTCTGGTTCGGTGGCGTGGTGCAGGTCATCAACAATGTGACGATGCTGACCATCGTTCTGGTCGGCGCCGCCTATATCCGTGAAAGAGAGCATGGAACACTTGAACATCTGCTGGCGATGCCGCTTGTTGCCGCAGAAATCATGATCTCGAAAATCTGGGCAAACGGTCTGGCGGTGCTGATCGGGGCAAGCAGTGGGCTGTATTTCATCGTGAAAATGCTGATGCAGGTGCCGATTGTCGGCTCTATTCCGCTCTTCATCCTGGCATCGACCGTCTATCTGTTTGCCGCCGCGGCTATCGGTATTTTCCTGGGCACTTTGTCCAAATCCATGCCTCAGCTGGGTCTGCTGATCTTCCTGACCATCATCCCGCTTCAGATGCTCTCTGGCGGTTCAACACCACAGGAAAGTATGCCTGAATGGGTGCAGAATGTGATGGCAGCGGCTCCAACCACCTATTATGTGAAACTGGCGCAGGGCATCCTGTTCAGGGG
>CAZHQM010000175.1:0-3342 GCA_964534155.1 uncultured Oxalobacter sp. | reverse complement strand
AACCGCTGACCTCTTGCATGCCATGCAAGCGCTCTCCCAGCTGAGCTATACCCCCTTGCGAAGAATGTAAATTATATCAACTCACAAACATTCTCTGCAAGAGAGAAATCAGAAGATACCATAAAACCGTGACCGATACCAGTTTAATGGCAATAAATCCGCATTTTCTAGTTGTAACTGATCCACAGACCGATATTTTGTCTCTTATAAGAAGAAAAAGCGGGAGAAAAATGGCCTGCCCTGCAGGATTCGAACCTGCGACCTACGGCTTAGAAGGCCGTTGCTCTATCCAGCTGAGCTAAGGGCAGAATCTTCAACTTGAAGTGAAGTAGGAATGAAAAAAAGCTGTCTTAAAGACAGCCTTTTGTATATGGTCGGGGCGAGATGATTCGAACATCCGACCCACTGCTCCCAAAGCAGTTGCGCTACCAGGCTGCGCTACGCCCCGAAAGATTCGATAATACTATTGTTTTTAACCCTGTGTCAAGCATATTTGTGATTGGTTGCACGAACAAATCAAAGAAACTGTCTTTTTCTTTAATCATGCTAAACCCTTCTGTAAAACGCACTTAATCCAGTTGGACATTTTCCCCTATTTACTCATTCATCCATTCACAGGTCTGTTAAAATCGTAGCTATCTATGAGTATTTTGCATTGCGGTTTTATGATTGGACGCCATCAGCGGTTGCATTTCAGGTTCCGCATGCTGTTTTTATAAGAAATTTCAATTGTTTACAGGAGTTATACGTTTCAATGAAACCTTCTGTTTCTGAGCTGAATGCGGAGGCGCTGTATAAGGATCTGACAGCGAAGATCCGCGAGGCTGTCAAAGGGCTGGGCAATGTAGCGATTGTCGGTATCCGTTCGGGTGGTGCATGGATTGCTGAGCGCATGGCATCTGACCTGAATCTCGCGACTCCAGCCGGCTTTATCGATGTCTCTTTTTACCGCGATGATTATGCTGAAAAAGGTCTGCCTGCCGAGGTGAAGCCTACGCAGATTCCTTTTGATGTGAGCGGTGCGACGATTCTGCTGATTGATGATGTGCTGTACACCGGCCGCACGACCCGTGCCGCCATCAATGAGCTGTTTGATTATGGGCGTCCAGCGCGCATTATGCTGGGTGCATTGGTTGACCGAGGTGACCGTGAACTGCCGATTGCCGCTGACTTTGTTGCGGCGCAGGTTGTGGCTGACAAGAGCGAAATGCTGGTTCTGCACCAGGCCGATGATAAATCCTTTTCTCTGACGGTGGAAAATGCTTAATCCTCAACTTAACAGTAATGGCGAGCTGCAGCATCTGCTTGCTCTGCGCGGTCTGCCAAAAGATATTATCCTGCATATTCTCGACACAGCATCCTCTTTTGTGAGTGTCTCTGACCGTGAGGTCAAGAAGGTGCCTCTGCTCCGTGGCAAGAGTGTTTTCAATCTTTTCTTTGAGAACTCCACCCGTACCCGCACGACTTTCGAGATTGCGGCAAAACGTCTGTCCGCAGATGTGATCAACCTGAATATTGCGGCGTCTTCCACCAGTAAGGGTGAAACGCTGCTGGATACAGTCGATAACCTGACTTCGATGAATGCGGATATGTTTGTTGTACGCCATGCCCAGTCTGGTGCGCCTTTCCTGATTGCGAAACATATCAATGACCATAAACGCCACCATCTGCATGTGGTGAATGCCGGTGACGGTCGCCATGCCCATCCAACCCAGGGGCTGCTGGACATGTACACAATCCGTCATTACAAGAAGGATTTCACCAATCTGAAAGTGGCGATTGTCGGTGACGTTATCCATAGCCGTGTTGCCCGTTCTGACATCCATGCGATGAAGATTCTGGGTGTCCCTGAAATCCGGACAATCGGCCCAGCAACACTGCTGGCATCTGGCCTGTCTGAGCTGGGTGTACGCCAGTTCACCAACATGGAAGAAGGCTTGAAGGATGTGGATGTCATCATCATGCTGCGTGTCCAGAACGAACGTATCAACAGTGCCCTGCTGCCAACCACCCAGGAATTCTTCAAGAGCTACGGTCTGACTCCAGAACGCCTCGCACTGGCGAAACCTGATGCGATTGTGATGCATCCGGGACCTATCAACCGTGGTGTTGAGATTGACTCTGCTGTGGCTGATGGCTCTCAGGCGGTTATCCTGTCTCAGGTGACTTTTGGTATTGCCGTCCGAATGGCTGTGATGAGCATTCTGGCTGGCAATTGATGACGAACGACTGTTTGGAGATGATGTTATGAAATTACTGATTAAAAACGGTCGTGTCATCGACCCAGCCAACAAGATTGATGCTGTCTGCAGTATCGCTGTTGCTGATGGCAAGATTGCAGGTATCTATCCTGAAGGTTCTGCTGTTGATTTTGCGGCTGACCGTGAGATCGATGCGACTGGTCTGGTTGTTACCCCAGGCTTTGTCGATCTGGGGGCAAGACTCCGTGAGCCTGGCAATGAACACCGCTCTTTCCTCAAGTCTGAGCTGAATGCGGCTCTGGCGGGTGGTGTGACCTCTCTGGTCTGCCCTCCTGATACCGATCCTGTTCTGGATGAGCCAGGTCTGGTTGAAATGCTGAAATACCGTGCTTCCACCCTGAACAAGGCGCATATCTATCCACTGGGTGCGCTGACCATTGGTCTGCATGGTGAAAAACTGACTGAAATGTCTGAACTGACCGATGCAGGCTGTGTCGGCTTTTCCAATGCGAATGCAGACATTCCAAATACCGAAATGCTGCTGCGTGTGATGCAGTATGCGAAATCATTTGACTTCTGCACCTGGCTTCAGCCACAGGACCCATCTCTGGGCCGCAACGGTATGGCGCATTCTGGCGCGCTGTCTGCCCGCCTGGGGCTGTCTGGCATTCCTGTCATCGCAGAAACCATCAGCCTGCATACCATCTTTGAACTGATCCGCCAGACTGGCGCAAGAGTCCATCTCTGCCGTCTGTCCAGTGCCGCTGGTATCGATCTGGTCCGTCAGGCAAAGGCAGAAGGCTTACCAATCACTGCAGACGTTGGCATCCACCATGTCCATCTGACTGATGCAGACATTGACTTCTTCGATTCCAATGCCCGCATGACCCCTCCTCTGCGTTCTGAGGCTGACCGTGCTGCGATTACTGCAGGTCTGCTGGATGGCACCATCGATGCCATCTGTTCTGACCATACGCCAACCGATGACGATGAAAAACTGCTGCCATTCGGTGAGGCTGCTCCTGGTGCAACCGGTCTTGAACTGCTGCTCTCCCTGACCCTGAAATGGGCACAGGAAAATGGTGGCGACAAGGCATTGTCTGATGCCATTGCGAAAATCACCTGCATCCCTGCACAGATC
>CAZHQM010000174.1:0-3350 GCA_964534155.1 uncultured Oxalobacter sp. | reverse complement strand
CCTGTTGATGGGAGAACTCTAATTTTAAACCCTACTGTTTTAGGGGATGGTTACACTGCCTCAAAAAACACCCCCTGAAAACCCTTTTGTAATTTTTCGGTTTTTTACAATTTAAATCATGGAATTGCTTCGGGTTGTTCTCAATTTCGATTAAAATACTGTCTCCGCTGTTATTCATTCCCCTACTTTGCTATGTCTCAGAATGCACTGAAACTTTCCGTTGCGAAAGCTGCCATCCAATATGTTCCTGAAGGAAAAATCATCGGTGTCGGCACAGGCTCTACCGCCAATTTCTTCATCGATGAACTTGCCAAGATCAAGGACAGGATTATTGGCGCGGCGGCATCTTCCAATGCAACGGCAGAGCGGCTTGCATCCCATGGCATCAAGGTTTTTGACCTGAATGAAATCAATGAGGTTTTGCCTGTCTATATCGATGGAGCAGACGAGATCACACCCGCCGGTGCAATGATCAAAGGAGGCGGTGGTGCATTGACCCGTGAGAAGATCATTGCTTCTGCCGCAGAGAAATTCATCTGCATTGCGGATGGTTCCAAACTGGTTGAGCATCTGGGCAAGTTCCCGCTCCCAGTGGAAGTCATTCCCATGGCATGGCAGCTGCTCAGCAGGAAACTGACTGCACAGTATGGTGGCAATGCAGTGCTCCGCATGCGTAACGGAAAACCTTTTGTAACGGATAACGGCAACTACATTTTGGATATTGCGGGTCTGGTTATTGAAGATCCTTGCGCAATGGAGGCAGAAATCAATCAGATGGCAGGTGTTGTCACGGTTGGCCTGTTTGCGAAGCAAGGCGCCCGTATCTGTCTGCTGGGTACCGAAAACGGTGTGCAGACAATGAATTTTGCTAACTGATATCAAGTCAGCCTGAAAAGGATTAACTTCAGGGACAGGAGTCCCTGATTGTGGTGTCTGTAGTGACACCATGTACAGGATATTTATAGTGTTTCGTTTTCGACTCAAACTGACTGCCATGTTGGTTGCAGGCTGCCTGACGGCAGTTGCATCACCGTTGCAGGCCCGTGACATTTCGTTGCCGAAGTACAGTTGGCATGCAGGCTTCGGGCATTACCATAAGGATGCCGATTACAACCCAGCACGCCGTGCCGGCTCCATTCAGATTGACCCACTGACAGAGATTCTGGCTGTCAGCGGGGTGGATGTCTGGGGACGTATCCGTTCTGGCTTTGGCATTCAACCGTTGGATAACCAGCTGGTTTCCAACCATGTCAATTATTACTCCCGCCGCGGCAAATATTTCCAGCGGACCACCAAACGTGCCGAACGTTACCTGTTCCATATCGTGCAGGAATGCGAACGCCGCAATATGCCGACAGAACTGGCACTGCTGCCTTTCATTGAATCTTCATTCAATCCGCACGCACACTCCCCTGCCAAGGCAGAGGGGCTCTGGCAGTTCATTCCAAGCACCGGGAAACAGTACCATCTTTTCCAGAACACTTTTCAGGACAAACGCCGGGATATCATCGCATCCACAGATGCGGCACTGACTTACCTGCAGCGCTTATACGACATGTTCGGCGACTGGCAGCTTGCCCTTGCCTCTTACAACTGGGGGGAAGGCAATGTCATGCGGGCAACCCGCAAAGCTGAGGCGGCTGGGCGTGAAATCACGTTCAACGGCATTTTCCCGTATATGCCTGCAGAAACCAGAAACTATGTGCCTAAACTGCTGGCTGTGAAAGCGATTGTTGCAAGACCTGAGCTTTACAGCATCCGTCTGCCTGATATCGACAACAAGCCTTACTTTGTGAAGATCGGCAAGACCAAGGATATCGACGTTGCAGTTGCCGCAAGACTGGCGGAAATGGAAATTGATGAATTCAAGGCATTGAATCCTCAGTACCGCTATGTGATTCCGGGAGGTAATTCTGTCCATATCCTGCTGCCAAAAGACAATGCCGACCGCTTTCAGCGGAATCTGCTGAGCTGGTCCCGCCCTTTGTCCTCTTGGACTTCTTATCAGGTTACCCAGGCAAGAGAGCGTATCCAGGACATTGCCCAGAAACTGAATGTTTCTCCAGACGCGATCCGTCAGGCAAACAATATCCCGATGAAGAAGGCACTCAAGTTTGGCTCAACCATTCTGGTTCCAAGAACTGCGAGCTTTAACCGGGATATTGCCCCCGGCGTTCTGGACAGTGCTTATATCGCCTACACATCTGATTACGCAACGATTGAAGACACAACCGATTCTGGCGAAGACAGCTCTGATGTCACCAGCACACTGAAACCATCCCAGACCCTGAGCGATACACCTCGTCTGGATACAACACCTAAACACAATGTCTGGATATCCACCACTGCGTCTGCAACGGAGCGCAACAGAGCTTATGCGAAGAGCGAAAGCGATTCCGACCTGTGGAATGCCAAGAAATCTTCATCTGATATCAGGGTGAAGAAAGTGGAAGTCCCTGCATCGGAATCCCTGGTCTCCAACAAGGCTCCAACAGCTTCTGTGCCTGTTAAATCTGCTGTCAGCAAACCTGAATACACCACGGTTGCAACCCGATCTCAGGAAGACACCCGTGAATCTGCTGTCGCGACAATCGAATACCAGCATGATTCCGGTTCCGCTGAAAAAACAGCTGTTGTAAAGAGCGCTCCTGTTTCTACTGGTGTAACCACCACGCTGAAACCTGTATCTGATGTCACCACAAAGACTGCTGTAGCAGACACACCTGCAACTGTCACCACCAAGCCTGCTGTTGCAGCTGTTCCAGCTGTTGCTACTGTTACCTCTACTCAGGCAGCAGTAACCAAACCTGAAAATACTGTGGTTTCAAGCCGACATCAGGAGCCCGAACACGAATCCGCTGTCGCAGCGATTACATACAAAGACAGCTCTGTGGCAGCTGAAAAGACCACAACAGCTGTCGAAAAGGTTCCGGCTGCTGTAACCAGCACCAGCACAGCAAAACCTGTGTCTAATGCCCCAGTACAGACTCTCGTCACTTCTGCACCGGAAACAGCCAGTGCTAAACCTGCTCCTGTTACTACACTGGCTCCTGTTGCTGAAACAAAAGTTACAGAAACACCAGTAACGACACAGCCTCAGGTTATCCGTAAGGTCATTACCTTGGACGAAAAACCTGCTGCTGTTGAAAAAGCACTAGTTTCTGCAGCAACTCCTGCTCCTGCGCCAGCCGTAGAAACAAAGACTGTAGAAACACCTGCTACAACTCAACATCAGCCTCAGGTTATCCGCAAGGTCATCACCCTGGATGAGAAACCTGCTATTGCGAAAGCACCTGTTTCTGCAGCAACTCCTGCTCCTGCGCCAGCCGTAGAAACAAAGACTGTAGAAA
>CAZHQM010000173.1:0-3365 GCA_964534155.1 uncultured Oxalobacter sp. | reverse complement strand
CAAGCTGTTTGGTCTGGCACCAAGTATTGAGAAGGCGGCAAAGACTGTGACCGGCGCCTGAGCTATTGGCTCTTCTGACAGGGGTTGACGCAAGTTGACCCAGTCTCTGCCTGCGCGTTTTTACGCCCGTTTTTCAGGTCCACCAACCTGTATGGCTGGTGGGCTTTGTTTTTCTGGGCCTGACTGTCTGATTTATGAAAGGTTAGTACATGATGGCGTGCTCAACACGTTTGCCGTTTACATAGCGGTCGTAAAGCCCTGCCGGGTCATCAGAACCGCCGTTGCCCGGGGTTTCGCATGGATCAAGGCTCATGACGATTTTCTGGTTGCCCGAGACGAATTCCCAGATGGTGTAGCCACCGCAGGTGCCCTGCCCTGTTTCCCATGAACCGTTTTTGATGGTCTGCTTCAGAGCAGTTTTTCTGCCTTTTTTGTCGCGCCCCCATTCCTGATAGGTGCATCGGTTTTCTTTTCTGCCATAAGGCATTGGTCTGGAGAGGTCTGTATCATCCCAGCAGTCGAGCTTGATGGCATGCTGCGGAGTGGTGTAGTTGAAGTCGTAGTGGTGGACTTCGCCAGAGTGGGCACCAGTTGAGAGAGCACCAAGCGCAAGAGCGGCAATCAGCAGTTTTTTCATGGGTTTCCTTTCGGGGCAGTTGTGGGTTATGCAGGTGAACTGCCCTGTTTGCTGTGAAGGGTTCGATAGATGATACAGTGGATAGCGCTGACTTGCATCTACTGACGCCATCCCTGAAAATACCCGAAACACTCAGGGAGAACGATGATGAAAAAGCTGCTGACGAAATCGATGATGGCTCTGCTGGCTGTCTTGCCTTTTGCTGTTGCCCACGCAGAAGATGGCCTGATACCCCGCGAATATCAGGCAGTCAAGCCAGACAGTCTCAACATCACCCCGCTCGATATGCAGGAGAGCGCCAGCTTCAGTGGCAACGGTGTCCAGTATTATTGCCTGCAGGGCGAGCCGACGATGGATGCATCTCTTCTGCTGAAAGGTGAACGCAACAGCAAAACCACCATCACCCTCAAGCTGAACGGCAAGGTCGTCCAACTCACCAGCTGGAAAACCGCCACCGACACCATCGTGGGCAAATACAGCATCAACCGCACAAACATCCAGCTGCTTGCACCAAACGGTGACTGGAACAACCTGAAACTCGTCCTCAAATCGATGGATCAGCAGCAGGAATACAGGCTGAGATTGATGTGATGTGCAGAATTTTGATAGTTGAGTCTGCAGAATTGTGATAGTTCACGTTGCAGAATTTTGATAGTTGAGCATGCAGAATTGCGATAGTACATTCCTTATCGCGACCAATACCCCCCATAACCGCACCGCCACTTGCATGATGACATGCCATACAACACAATGATGCCTGCCACAGAAATCAGGAAACCACCATGTCAGAACAGGAAAACACCATCCAGCAGCTTGAGGCGAAAGCAGAGGCGGGAGATGCAGAGTCCCAGTACTACCTCGGGGTCTGCCTTGCGCAGGGCATCGGCACCGAAGTCGACCATGAATCCGCATTAGAATGGGTCACCATGGCGGCAGGCCAGGGACACATCCCTGCCCAGACATGGCTCGGCAACCTCTACCTCACCGCACACGATGAAGAACAGGCAAGGTACTGGTACGAACAGGCTGCAGTCCAGGGCAATGCAGACGCAATGTACTACCTCTCACTCATCTATGTGCGGGGCAATGTATTCGGTGCAGACCCTGACATCGCGTTCCAATGGCTCCAGAAAGCGGCTGAAAACGGGCATACCCAAGCCATGAGCCGACTCGCCTATCTGCACTGCCTCGGTCATGGTGTTGAACAGAGCTACGAACAGGCTGTCGTCTGGTTCGAAAAGGCGGCTTTCAACGGCGACACCACTGCACAGGCCATCCTCGCCAGTGCATTCCTCACCGGCTGCGCAGTGCCACAACACGAATCCAGCGCCATCTACTGGTTCAGCCAGATCAAGCAGACCTGCACCAGCACACGCACCCTGCTCACCCTTGCAGACACCGTGCTTGAGGGCACTCTCATACCAAGCGCACCTGTCGCCAGCTATGTGCTGCTCCGCATCCATGGTGCCATCTTCCCCGACATCAAAGTCAATCTGGATACCCTTATCGGCACATTAACCGATGAACAGATCGCCCAAGGCAACCGTGTTGCAAATGCAGTGCTGGATGGCGGCATTGGGATAAAAGTGCAGTGATTTCTGGGGCAGAAAATGCCTGATAAGCCCCCAAAAATTCACCTGAAAATATCAAAAAATATATTGAATTGTAACTTATTGATTTCATTAAACAAGATACTCTGAAACCACTAAAACGCTTAAACCCTAACATTCAAATCGCTTAAATCAAAACAACCAAATCGCTTGAATTGCAACCACTGTTTTGCTAACCTATCGATTAGGCAATTGACAGGCATGGAGCATTTGATGAACAGTCGCTATATTTCCCGTTGGGCAGAAACAGAATACGACCTGCTTTGTCAGATGATGCGGATTGTCATGGTGTCTGGCGTCAGGCAATGTGGCAAGACCACCATGGTCCGCAACAAGGCTGCTGATGAAACACCTTTTATCAGTTTTGATCATATCGGCATTGCAGAGTCCGCCAAGAATGCTCCTGCATCTTTTCTGAAGCAGTATCAAGACACTCCTCGAATTACATTTGATGAAATCCAGAAAGCGCCAGAACTCATCGGCGAAATGAAAGCTGTCGTTGATGAAAACCCAATCCCTGGGCGATTTGTTATTACTGGCTCTGCCAATTACCGCAGTCTGCCAAACGTCAATGAATCACTGGCTGGGCGTTTAGGCGAGGTTCGCCTGCGTACCCTGACAGAAGGTGAAATACAGGGTAATTCCCCCAACTTCCTGAACCGCCTGTTATCCAATGACTTTGGTGCTCCACTCGCCATTGATGAGTGCAACAAACTGCTGGTCATTGACAAGGCAATTCAAGGCGGTTACCCGCAGGTAATCGGGCAACCAACCATTTTCCGCCAACGTTGGTTCGCCAATTACATCAAAAGCATGATTGAACGCGATCTCAAAGACATCGCTAATTTCAGAAAACTGCAGACAATGCGTCAGTTACTGCACTTTCTGGCGCTGAACTCGAGCCAGATACCAAACATCACAGACATCGCAAACAGACTGCAGGAAAAACAACCGCTGATCAGGGAATACCTCAATGCGCTGAAGACACTCTATCTGGTGGAAGAGCTCCCCGCCTGGAGCAAACGGGATAATGACCGTATCGGCAGAAGCCCCAAATGGCTCATCAGTGATACAGGTCTGATGTGCGCACTTGCAAACCGATATGAGCGGCCTCATGT
>CAZHQM010000172.1:0-3372 GCA_964534155.1 uncultured Oxalobacter sp. | reverse complement strand
GACCCTGTGGAATGTCATGCGGAAATAGGCGTCTTTAACCCAGAAGCGGTGAAATCAGCCTGAAACCTGCATTGTGAATAGGGTGAATCAGCCTTTTGATTCAGTTTTGTGCTTTTTATTTTGGCGGCGGTTCTGTGGTTTCCGCTGTCCTGCGCCATTTGCTGGCTTGTTGGCGCCTTTTGCGGCAGACCAGCCCCGTTTTCTGTCAGGTCTTTTCCGTCTGGACTGCTGTTTTTTATCGGATTTCTTGGGTTCAAAACCAGGAATCACGGTTACAGGTATTTTCTTGTCCAGAAACCGCTCAATGCGTTTCAGATGAGGTTTATCGCCAGGATTGACCAGTGAGATGGCAATGCCATCCTTGCCCGCACGCCCGGTTCTGCCGATACGGTGGACATAATCCTCGGGTGAGGTTGGCATGTCGAAATTGAAGACATGTGAAATGTCTGGTACATCGATACCCCGAGCGGCAACATCTGTTGCAATCAGGATCTTGATGTGCCCCTTGCGCATTCTTTCAAGTGTCCGGTTGCGGAGATGCTGGGGCATATCGCCATGCATTGGCGCGACAGGAATACCAAATTCCAGCATCCGTTCAGCCAGTGTTTCCGTATCTTTCTTGGTTGCCGTAAAGACAATGGCCTGATGGATGCTCTCATCTCTGAGCCAATGGTTCAGCAGGCGTTCCTTATGAGGCAGGTCATCGACATAATGAACGGTCTGCTCGATATGCGTATTGCTTTCTGTCATCGCATCGATATGGACAGAAACCGCCTCATAGGTCATTTCTTCTGCCAGACTGCCAACCAGTCCATCCAGTGTTGCGGAGAACAGCATTGTCTGGTGGCATTCATGTGTCTCAGAAGCGATATAACGGATATCCTCGATGAATCCCATATCCAGCATGCGGTCAGCTTCATCCAGTACCAGCACCTCGATTTCGCCTAGATCAATGCGTCCAGACTCGATGTGGTCAATCAGGCGGCCTGGTGTTGCTACGAGGATATCTGGGTTCATACCCAGCAGTTTCAGCTGCTGGGGGTAGGGCATGCCGCCCAGGATAGCAACTGTCATGATGCTGCCCAGATAGGCTGAGAACCGTCTGGATGCCGTGACAATCTGTGTCGCCAGCTCTCGTGTTGGTGTCAGAACCAGCATGCGGGGCATGGCAGGGCGTTTTCTAGAAGCCTTTCGGCTGTCACCTCGCTGGCGCTTCTTGCGCTGGGCAAATTCATTGAACCCTTTTTCACGGGTGATATCCATCTGTTTGGCAAAACGGTGCAGTACAGGCAGGATGAAAGCAGCAGTCTTGCCAGACCCTGTCTGGGAAGAAACCAACAGGTCACGCCCTGACATTGCCAATGGAATCGCTTTCTGCTGGACAGGGGTTGGTTCGGCATACTGCATTTCATACAGTGCTTTGACAATAAGATGGTGTAGTCCTAAAGACTCAAAAGAAACAAAATCCACAAAAAACCTAACAGCCATCATTGGGTAATGACGGCAATGAATTAAAAAAAGCTGGCGGTACTCAGGACCGATAGCGGGAATAAAAAAACAAAAAGAACCTGTAGGAAACAGGGATAATGAAAAAATCCGGGAAGAGATTTTTTGGAGACAGGCTTAAAGCCGGTCAGGAAACTGTGAGGAAGTAAAAAGCAGAAGCATCATAGGCATGATGCTTCTGCCTTGTCAGAATTTGGAGTTATTCGCCTTTCTGAGCGATGACGCCGTCGGTATTCAGACCCATGACATGAGAGAAACCACCGTCAACATAGGTGATTTCACCGGTGATGCCGGATGCCAGGTCAGACAGCAGGAATGCTGCTGCGTTACCGATTTCTTCGATGGTAACGTTACGGCGCAGAGGAGCGTTCTTCGCAACGAAGTTCAGCAGGATGTTGAAGTCGCGGATACCGCTGGCTGCAACAGTCTTGACTGGACCTGCAGAGATTGCATTGACACGGACACCATTCTTACCCAGAGATTCAGCCATGTAGCGGACAGTTGCTTCCAGAGAAGCTTTTGCCAGACCCATGGTGTTGTAGTAAGGAATCGCACGGCTGGAACCCAGATAGGTCAGTGCCAGACAGGAAGCGCCTGGATTCAGCAGAGGGCGAGCAGCCTTGACCAGAGCAGGGTAGCTGTATGCAGAGATGTCATGGGCAATTCTGAAGTTTTCGCGGGACAGGCCGTCAAAGAAGTCGCCTGCAATAGCTTCACGAGGTGCAAAACCGATGGAGTGGACCAGACCGTCCAGGCTGCCCCATTCCTTAGTGATTTCTTCAAAGACGTGGGCGATGTGTTCGTCCTTGCTGACGTCACATTCATAAACCATGCTGCTGCCCAGCTCTTTTGCAAAAGCAGTGATGCGGTCTTTAAAACGTTCACCGACATAAGTGAATGCCAGTTCAGCACCTTCACGGTGGCATGCTTCAGCAATACCCAACGCAATAGAACGGTTGGACAAAAGCCCCGTGATCAGAATCTTTTTACCTTTAAGAAAAGCCATTCATGACTCCATATTAAACATTGTTGTTCTTATAACGGCTTCTGGAAAGCATGTGTCTCTATTCCAGATAGCCATAGTAGGACTGCCTGATAAGCAGTCAAACCAAAATTCAGAAAATTTTACACCCAAATGCGCTAAAAGTTTTTAACAAATAGGTCTTTCACTATTTTTTTCGGTTTTTTGCCACATCCTTCTTGTCTGCCTTGGTGAGGGCAGAGGAACTCTTTCCGCGGACATCCTTTGCGTAAGTCACCGTTTTGACTGCAGACTCTTTTGAGGTCTGATCCACATGTTTGGTATTGGCAACAGCCTCTTTTTTAGCAGAGTCCTGCCGTTTGGAGAATGTTGAGCGTTCAGCCTGAGACTTCTTGTCCTGCTTTGCTGAAGACTGCTTATCCTGTGGTTGCTTGCCTTTCACTTCGGTCTTTTCATCGACCGCATCTCCCTGTTTCTGAGAGGCTCTGTTCCGGTATCTGGATCGATAGGCGGCACGTCTTGATTTCTTGTCGGTGGCAGAATCCTGTGCCTGTTTGCCACTGTCAGCAGGTTTCTCATCCAAGGTAATAACCTTGCGGATAACCTGTGGCTGTGGTGGTGCTGTGACTGTGGTTTTTGCCGCTTTCTGTTCTGCAACTGGAGTGGTTGCAGGAGCTGGGCTAGAAACCGGGGCTGGATTGACACTGACCGTTTCAGGAGCAGATGCTGCTGCCTTTGGTGTAATCGCAGACAGAGGTTTGATTGCATTGGCGTTGGTTTCAGCAGGAGCGTTGTTGCTTGGGGCAACGGTTTTCTCAACAGCAGCAGGCTTTTCATCCAAGGTAATGACCTTACGGATAACCTGTGGCTGTGCTGTAGCAGGT
>CAZHQM010000171.1:0-3406 GCA_964534155.1 uncultured Oxalobacter sp. | reverse complement strand
CATTGACGGTTCCCTCACGGAAAGATTCCAACACTGACATGCGTTCCTGCTGGGTACGGTCGCCATGGATAGCCGCCGCCTTGATACCTTTGCGTTCCAACCGGCGCGCCAGACGGGATGCCCCTAGCTTGGTATTGGTGAAAATCAATGTCTGGTTATGCGGATGTTCTTCCAGCAGGAACTCAATGAGTGCGCCCTTATCATCATCTTCCACACGGTAAACAGTCTGTTTAACCGTATCTGCTGTCGCATTCTTGCGAGCCACCTCGACAGAAACCGGATCGGTCAAGAAATTCTTTGCCAGTTTCCGGATTTCATCGGTGAAAGTTGCCGAGAAAAGCAGGTTCTGACGCTGTACCGGCAGGAGTCTGACAATCCGCTGAAGATCTGGCAGGAAACCCATATCCAACATACGGTCAGCCTCGTCAAGAATCAGGACCTGGGTCTGATTCAAGGTGACATTTTTCTGCTGGACGTGATCCAACAGACGACCTGGCGTTGCAATCAACACCTCACAGCCAGCCCGCAATGTACTGGTCTGGGTTGCCATATCGACACCACCGAAGACAACTGCCACTCTCAGCGAGGTGTATTTTGCATAACTTTTAACATCTTCATACACCTGATCCGCCAGTTCACGTGTTGGCACAAGCACCAGCATCCTGACTGGATGGCGTGCTGGAGAAACGCTGGTATTGGCAAAATACAGCAATGCCTGCAGGACTGGCAGAGAATAGCCCGCCGTCTTGCCTGTACCTGTCTGAGCAGCGCCCATCACATCCCGCCCCTCAAGCACATGGGGAATCGCCTTGGACTGGATTGGCGTAGGCATCTTATAGCCAAGATCAGCCAGTGCCTTCAATATCTCAGAGGACAGGCCGAACTGTTCAAAACCTTTCTGGTCCAACACATTTTCGGATGTTTGCTGCAAATCAGACATAACCTAAAAATCAACACTTCAAATAATAAAAACATCGTCTTTTGCCTTAATACAAAAGACAACAATCCAACATTGTATTGTACAGCCATCCCGTGCCACTCAGCACCTGATAGAACGACTTTAAACATAAATACATTGAGATTGTTTCCATCAACCATCCCCCCAACCAATCAGAGATATTGCAATCTCGGGGTATATAATGAACTGGCTATAACTCACTGCCACCACCGTAGAATGATGCTCTTTGGTGACAGTGCCTCTCGATTATGACTGAAATGCTGTCTTCTATTGTCCGCCTGCTCCGAAACTGGACATTGCCTATCGCAATGGTTCTGGGGGGAATCGGCTATCCTTTTTTCCAGCATTTCACGCCACTGCTCCCCTACCTGCTTTTCCTGATGCTGACCGTCACTTTCTGCAAGGTAACGCTGACAGACATCCGCATTTCCCTGCTTCATCTGATTCTGCTGACTATCCAGATTGTTGGCGCAATCTGTGTCTATTACGCCCTCAGGGATTTCAATGTCTATGTGGCAGAGGGGGCGATGATCTGCGTTATCTGCCCAACCGCCACATCAGCCGCAGTCATCACCGATAAGCTGGGCGGAAGCACTGCATCCCTGACAACCTTCACCTTACTGAGCAACATTGGATGTGCAGTCACTGCCCCCGCATTGTTTCCTGTCATCCATCCGCTTGGTGTGGATACAACATACTGGCAGTCGGTTCTCATCATCCTGCAGAAGGTATTTCCGCTGTTGATCTGTCCTTTTGTGCTCGCGATGTTCCTGAGACGTTTCCTGCCACGCGTGCATGGACGTATCCTTGATTTTCCCGATGCCGCTTTTTATCTCTGGGCAATCACCATCACTATCCTGATGGGCAAAAACATCGCCATCATCATTGAGGAGCATGAGAATCTGGCACTTCAGGGATTGATCGCCCTTGCCGCACTGATCATCTGCTGTCTTCAGTTCCTGATCGGGAAACTTGCCGGCTCACGCTGGAATATGCGCATCACCGGGGGACAGTCATTGGGACAGAAAAATACGGTTTTTGCCATCTGGCTCGCCCATACCTATATGACACCGATTTCTGCTATTGGAGCCGGTGCCTATGTGTTCTGGCAGAACATCATCAACTCGTGGCAGCTCTGGTATCGGCGGAAACAGGAAGAGTCTGGAAAAGTCGACCCGAAACAGAAAGAAAGCTAGTCCCCAAAAGAAAAGAGGGCTAAATAGCCCTCTTTTCCGTTGAAATTCAATATCTTATTCAGCAATCGGGTAATCTTCTGGCGCGACGTATTTACCCTTCTGGGAACTGAACTGGATAGCGTATTTACGTGGAGACAGCTTTTTGCCATCCTTTTCCCCACTCACGGTAACGCTGATTGGATAATGCTCCGCATTTTCATCCGTCTTATCCACTTCCACCTTACCTTCAAGCTTGGCAGAATGTTTCACCTTGTCTGCAGCCTCAGACATTGCGGAATCATCATAAACGGTTGCAACACCGCCGATATCTTTCACCTGGTCATTCTGAACTGCGAAGAATTCGACCCCTGCAGAATTCTGTCCCTGATCAGAGGCTGATTTCGCAATCTGCCAGCCATAGACATTCTTGCCTAACTGGACAAACTCACCTTCTGGAGCCTTACCGGATGTTGTCTCTGCGTTCTGTCCTTGGGCAATGACCTTGTACTCACCGTTTTCAGGCTTCACAGCGAACATACCCACCATAGCAGAACCATGACCGTTTTCAGCGCCATCCGCACTCTCGCCGGTAGCAAGCAGATAAACCTTTTCGCCCTCTTCCGTCATCACAGATTCAACAGAAGCCACTTTCATACAGTAATTGACCTTGTCTGGACCTTCTGTAATCCAACAGGCCTTTTTATCATCGTACTTCTTGTAGGTATCTTTCAGAACTTTCTCTCCAAGATCAGACAACTCTTTCTTGGAAAGCCCTGCCTGCTGTGCCTTCTGGTCCGGTGACTTGCCATCTTTCTGGCCACACCCAACCAACGCCAGTGCCATGATTGGAACTGCCAACCATCCCAGGATATGCTTTCTGTTCATCTTGCCTGACTCCGTTCTGTTAGAGACGATTCAATACGACATTTACTGTCTTTGCTTATTTTACAGGTTTCTGCTCAACTGGTTTCTGTGGAGCTTCTTTCTGTTCAGCTGGTTTCTTGGCATCTGCCGCCTCTTTGACTTCCTCTGAAGACTTCTGTTTTGCCTCATCTGACTCAACAGCTGCAGCGGTCTCTTTCTTTGGCTCTACCGGCCAGCCTTTAGGTGGTACGTATTGGCCAACCTCAGCATCGTATTTGATCACATATTTCTTATCGACAGTCACCTTACCCGCCTTGGAATGACTGAGTGTAACAACCAATGGTGTGAAACCGGTCGCGATATCAGGGGCCTCAGTGGTCAGATCGATATCCAGTTTGGAGGATTTACC
>CAZHQM010000170.1:0-3413 GCA_964534155.1 uncultured Oxalobacter sp. | reverse complement strand
ACCAACACCAATATCACCTGCTGGAACGTCGGTATCTGCACCAACGTGACGGAACAGTTCGGAAACGAAAGCCTGGCAGAAACGCATGATTTCATTGTCGCTCTTGCCCTTAGGATCGAAGTCGGAACCACCTTTACCAGCGCCCATAGGCAGAGTGGTCAGTGCATTCTTGAAGGTCTGTTCGAAAGCCAGGAACTTCAGGATGGAGAGGTTGACAGATGGATGGAAACGCAGACCGCCCTTGTAAGGACCGATCATGGAGCTGTGCTGGATACGATAGCCACGGTTGACCTGAACCTGACCCTTGTCATCAATCCAGGAAACACGGAACTGGATGATGCGTTCTGGTTCGACCAGACGGTGCAGGAGTTCCTGGCTCTGGTATTTAGGGTTAGCTTCGATGAAAGGCCACATGCTTTCCATCACTTCGGTGACTGCCTGCAGAAATTCAGGCTGGTTAGGGTCGCGCTGTTTTACGCTGTCCAGAAATTCTTGAAGACTCTGTGCCATTTGAAAGATCCAATCAAAAAAGTAATCAAATTGTGTGCAGTGACGCTGCACACACAAAAAAATAACATCGGTTGATCGAAAAGCACCCCCATTTCTGTGCACGACATGAATCAACCGCTGCCAGGAAAACCACAACGGTGCATAATTTTGACGTTTTAGCCCGTTATAGTGCATCCATTATTACAAGATAATGAGACGAAGTAAATGAGTTTCCTTATCAATATTGCCCGAAAAACACTTTTTTCCAGACTGTGACGGATTTGCCAACGCTGTCCCTATTTCATATCCCACACAATCATGAAAATTCAGCCAATAGAACGGCAAATTGATAAAATAGCTTTTTTGGCTTTTCAGTTTTCACATCATGATTGATATACAGCTGCTCCGTAAGGATATCGACGCTGTCGCCGCAAGACTTAAAACCCGCAATTTTGATTTGGATGTTGCCGCATTCAATGAGATGGAAGCCCAGCGCCGCCAGCTTCAGACTGCAACAGAAGAAATGCAGGCAAAGCGCAACACGCTTTCAAAACAGATTGGCATTCTCAAGAAAAACAAAGAAGACGCATCTGCTGTGATGGCAGAAGTCGGTGGTCTGGGCGCCCAGCTCAAGGCCAATGAAGCCGCACTGTCTGAACTGCAGGAAAAGATTTCTGCTTTCATGCTGGCTATCCCTAACGTACCACATGAATCTGTCCCTGTCGGTGCGGATGAGTCTGCAAATGTCGAAGTCCGCAAGGTCGGCACTCCTCGCACCTTTGATTTTGAAGTCAAGGATCATGTCGATGTCGGCGCACCACTCGGCATGGATTTTGAAACCGCATCCAAGCTGTCTGGCGCACGTTTCTGCCTGATGAAAGGCAACATGGCACGTCTGCATCGTGCACTTGCCCAGTTCATGCTCGACACCCAGACCGTGGACAACGGTTACACCGAGTGCTATACCCCATACATGGTCAATGCTGACAGCCTGTATGGCACAGGTCAGCTGCCAAAATTCGCTGAAGACCTGTTTGCAACCAAACGTGGCGGTGCAGAAGGCGATGGCGAACCGCTGTACCTGATTCCTACTGCGGAAGTCACCCTGACCAACACTGTCCGGAACACCATCATTCCTGAAGAGCAGCTGCCTATCAAGCTGACCGCCCATACCCCCTGCTTCCGCTCCGAAGCCGGCAGCTATGGTCGGGATACCCGTGGCATGATCCGCCAGCATCAGTTTGACAAGGTTGAAATGGTTCAGGTTGTCCATCCAGAAAAATCCTATGAAGCACTGGAAGACATGGTCAAGAATGCCGGCCGCATCCTCGAAAAACTGGGGCTGCCTTACCGTGTTGTTTCCCTGTCAACCGGTGACATGGGCTTCTCTGCGGCAAAGACCTATGACCTTGAAGTCTGGCTGCCTGCACAGAATACCTACCGCGAGATTTCTTCCGTTTCCAACTGTGAAGCCTTCCAGGCACGCCGTATGCAGGCACGTTTCCGCAGCGGCAAGAACCGCCCAGAACTGGTTCATACCCTGAATGGCTCCGGTCTTGCAGTCGGCCGTACACTCGTTGCCCTGCTGGAAAACTTCCAACAGGCAGATGGCAGTGTCACCATTCCAACAGCCCTGCAGCCTTATATGGGCGGGCTGACCAGACTGGTTCCAGAGAAGAAATAATTCTCAGGTTTCATACAGCAAAAAACCTTGCTCCCATCGGGAAGCAAGGTTTTTTTGTTTCAACTGAAAGTTAGCGTTTACTATCAATATCCAACAGCAAGACCATCGCCACGCGGATCCGTTGCACCATAGAGCAGGCCTGTATCTGGATCGATCATGATGGCACCGGCATGCCCCATGCCATCGGTATAGTCATCAACCTTTTCGATTGGCTGACCGCGTTTTGCCAGTTCGTCAAAGACTTCCTGTGGAACACGGCCTTCAATCTTCAGGGTGTTGGATGCGGCACCCCAGGTGCGGCCATTCAGCCAGCGTGGTGCCGCAACAGCATCCTGCGGGAACATGCCGAAATCAACCACCCGTGTTGCTATTGCTGTCTGGCTCTGCGGCTGCCCTTCACCGCCCATCGTGCCGTAAACCAGGAAAGGCTTCTTGTCTTTCAGCAGCATCGCCGCATTCAAGGTGTGGAAGGTACGTTTATGCGGTTCCAGATGGTTGACATGCGCAGGATCCAGAGAGAAGAAAGAGCCACGGTTCTGAAGCAGGACACCTGTGTCACCTGCAACAATGCCAGAACCAAAGTCATGGTAAATAGACTGGATCAGGGAAACCGCATTGCCATCCTTATCAACCACACCAATCCAGACGGTATCTCCCTTCGGATCCAATGGTTTCAGCCCGTTATGAGCTTTCTTCATGTCGATACGGGCTGCCTGTTCCTTGCCGTGTTCTTCTGACAGCAGGAATTCCATTGGAATCTTGGAGAATTCTGGATCAGTCAGGTATTTATCACGGTCAATGAAAGCTTCCTTGGTCGCTTCTGCCATCAGATGGAAATAATCAGCAGAGCTTTCGCCCAATGCCCCCACATCAAAGTTGTTCAGGATATTCAGGATCTCAAGCGATGCCATACCCTGGGTATTCGGCGGCAGATTATAGGCGATGTAATCCCGATACTTGACCGAAAGCGGTGCAACCCAGTTTGCCTTGTGGTTGACAAAATCATCATAGGTCAGCACACCGCCATTCTTTTCGACATCGGCCGCCATCGCTTTCGCCAATGACCCCTTGTAGAACTCATCCGCACCTTTTTCAGCAATAAGTTTGTAAGTCTTCGCTAACTGCGGCAGCCTCAGAACCTCACCGACTTTGTATGGTGCGCCATCAGCCTTGAGATACATTTTCCTGAAGCCATCGAAACGCTGCAGGTTGCGGAACTCCTGATCATCCGGATCAGTGT
>CAZHQM010000169.1:0-3464 GCA_964534155.1 uncultured Oxalobacter sp. | reverse complement strand
GCAAGACCCAGACCTGTGATCTCACGGACAACCTTGATGACCTTGATCTTCTCAGCGCCGATTTCAGCCAGAACGACATCAAACTCTGTCTTCTCTTCAGCTGCTGCTGCGCCACCTGCTGCGCCGCCTGCTGCTGGAGCAGCCATAGCTGCTGCGGAAACACCAAATTTTTCTTCGAATGCCTTGACCAGGTCATTCAGTTCCATAACGGACATCGCGCCAACGGCTTCCAGGATGTCTTCTTTGCTAATTGCCATTTAAAACTCCTAAATAATTTAATTCAATATGGTATTGAAAACTGTATAACCACCTGATCAGGCAGCTGCACCTTCTTCTTTCTGTTTTGCCAATGCAGCCATAGCACGAGCAAAGCCAGAAACAGGTGCCAACATAACGCCCAACAGCTGAGAGATAAGAACTTCGCGGCTTGGGATGCTTGCCAGTGCAGTAACACCTGCAACATCCAGCATCTTGCCGTCATAACAGCCACTCTTGATAACCAGTTTGTCGTTGCTCTTTGCGAATTCCTGTACGACCTTCGCAGCAGCAACAGCATCCTTGGAGATAGAGTAAACCAGAGGACCTTTCATATCAGAAGCGAGTTCTGCGAAAGGAGTTCCTTCTACAGCACGGCGTGCCAGGGTGTTCTTCAGAACACGCATGTAAACGCCGTTTTTACGTGCTTCAGCACGCAGACGCGTCATGTCACCAACCTGGATACCACGATATTCGGCCAGCACGATAGTCTGTGCTTCAGCTACCTGCGCACTGACTTCTGCAACTACAGCCTTTTTGTCGTTCAGATTGAGACTCACGGTCAACCTCCAATAAAGATATCCTTTTCATCGCTGAATCAGATATCGGTTCAACACGGTGACCAACATCAGGAGTTTATGTCCTGCGGAAAAACCCGAGAACCTAAAACCTTTTGGGCTCACCATCTACGCTGGGTTTCATTTTTAACATAGCGAACCATGCCCAGCGGTCTTTGACTGTCTGCACGGCGCGAACCGTGCAGCCCAAAGTCTTTGTTCCCCAGAGGGGAGAATTCAATATCAAGCGCCGATAGTAGCCTGATCAACACGTACACCTGCACCCATGGTGGTGGACAGGGAGATACGGCGGATATAGGTACCCTTTGCGCTAGCAGGTTTCTGTCTGTTCAGAGCATCCAGAACAGCGGTCAGGTTAGCCTTCAGATCTTCATCAGAGAAGTCACGGCGACCGATGGTTGCATGGATGATACCTGCCTTGTCGGTTCTATACTGAACCTGACCAGCCTTCGCATTCTTCACAGCGGTTGCAACATCAGGGGTAACAGTACCAACCTTAGGGTTTGGCATCAGGCCACGAGGACCCAGGATCTGACCCAGCTGACCGACGAAACGCATGCAGTCTGGAGAAGCGATGACAACATCGAAATTCAGGTCGCCGCCCTTGATCTGAGCAACCAGATCTTCCAGACCGACAACATCAGCACCAGCTGCCTTGGCAGCTTCAACCTTGTCACCCTGTGCAAACACAGCAACACGGACAGTCTTACCGGAACCAGCAGGCAGGACAACTGCACCACGGACAACCTGGTCAGACTTACGTGGATCGACACCCAGCTGAACAGCAACGTCAACAGATTCGTTGAACTTAGCGGTTGCACATTCCTTCAGCAGAGCCAGAGCGTCAGACAGAGGATAATTCTTAGAGCGGTCAACTTTTTCCTGGAAAGCTTTTACGCGTTTAGAAACTTTAGCCATTAGTTAACCCCTTCAACAGTGATACCCATGGATTTTGCAGAACCAGCGATGGTACGGACAGCAGCGTCCATATCAGCAGCGGTCAGGTCAGGTTCTTTCAGCTTAGCGATTTCTTCTGCCTGTGCGCGGGTCAGGTTACCAACAACTTCCTTACCGACAGCGGTAGCACCCTTCTGGATGCCAGCAGCCTTCTTGATCAGATAAGTAGCTGGAGGAGTCTTCATTTCGAAGGTGAAAGACTTATCAGCATACGCAGTGATGATGACAGGGATAGGCATACCTGCTTCCATCTTCTGGGTTTTTGCGTTGAAAGCCTTGCAGAATTCCATGATGTTCAGACCACGCTGACCGAGAGCTGGCCCGATTGGAGGGGATGGGTTGGCCTTACCAGCTGGCACCTGCAGCTTGATATAGCCGGCGATTTTCTTTGCCATTTCAGATTTTCCTATGTGAGTTGTAACGCCGACAGCCAATCTGCCGGCTCCTCTTGCCAGTTATTAAGCGAACTGGACCAACGCTTTATTAAACCTTCTCGACCTGTCCGAACTCGAGTTCGACTGGTGTAGAGCGTCCGAAAATAGTAACCAGCACACGCAGTCTGGACTTTTCGTAATTGACCTCTTCGACAACACCATTGAAATCAGTGAAAGGACCCTCCTTGATACGGACCGTTTCATTGATCTCATAAGAAATCTTAGGACGTGGATTCTCTGCGCCATCCTGCATCTGATGCAGCAGCTTATCCATCTCATACTTAGGAATCGGTGTAGGCTTGTTGGACTTGCCGCCAACGAAACCGGTCACCTTGTTGGTATCCTTGACCAGATGCCAGGTATCATCCGTCATCTCCATCTCAACCAGGACATAACCTGGGAAGAAACGACGTTCAGAAACAGTCTTACGGCCGTTCTTGACCTCAACAACCTCCTCGGTTGGCACAAGAATCTGACCGAACTTATCTGTCATGCCCATTCTATCGATACGTTCGCGCAGCGCACGGCTCACGCTCTTTTCCATACCGGAGTAGACATGAACAACATACCAGCGCATATCAGCGCTGGTATTTGCAGCAACTTTCTCTTGGCTTGTATCGCTCATTTATTTTTTCCAGCCAAGTACGATGTTATAGAGTAAGAAATCCAGAACCTTATCGCAACCCCAGAGGAAAATCGCCATAATCAGGACAAAACCGAAAACAATCGCAGTCATGCGCAGAGTATCTTTGCGTTCCGGCCAGACAACCTTCTTGAACTCACGGACAGAATCGCGCGCGAACTCGATAAATGCAGGACCAGCAGGAGAAAGAAAAACGAGGATTGCACCAATGACAATACCGACAGCCAACGCACCCATACGGATATAAGTTGGTTTGCCAGCGAGAAAATAGAATCCTACGATACCAGCCAAAACAGCGATGACAGCCAAGATGATCTTGACCTTGTCACCAGCACTGCCTTGAGCCTGAGCAGGTTGGGTTGCCATAACTATGAACTTTCAGTTATATGCTAAAGAGAGGATGGCAGGGGAGGAGGGGATCGAACCCCCGACCTACGGTTTTGGAGACCGTCGCTCTGCCAGTTGAGCTACTCCCCTACTCTTTAAGCCGATAAATCCAGATTCCGCTGCCTCACATCACTGCGAGGCAGCGCATCATACATGAATTATTCGTTGATCTTGGAAACAACACCTGCACCAACGGTACGGCCACCTTCG
>CAZHQM010000168.1:0-3505 GCA_964534155.1 uncultured Oxalobacter sp. | reverse complement strand
GTGTGACAGCTTCTTTCCTGTCTGCTGTGGAAAATGGCAAGAAGCGGATGCCATCAGAATGGAATGGCCGCCTATGTGCGATTTATGGTCTGGATGCTGATTTCCGCAAACAGCTGACAGCCGCTATTGCCGAAACGGAATCAGGCATCGACCTGGATTTCGCTGAGACCGGTCAGGCAAACCGTGAACTGGCGGTTTTCTTTGCCCGCCGCTTTGCAACACTCGACAGCGATCAGGTCAAAGCCATCCAGAAGATTCTGCGTAAAGACGAAAAGAACCGTGATGAAGGTTGATCCAGTCTCTGTCTCAAGCGTTTTTTCTGAATTCCACTGTAAAAAAACGGCTGTTTTCATTTAAACTAACTCTTTTCCGTTCTAATCATCAGGACCCATTATGGACAATCGAGACCAGTCTGAAACCGTGACACGCGAAGCTCAGGCGATCAACAAACTGCTGACCCAGAAGCTGAATGCCAGCCAGACAACCTCTGACGAGGAATTCAATGCATTGCTGCATGCGGTGACTGTGCCAATGATGACACTGACTGCGAAAATGTCAGGGGAATCCGACTCCTTTGTGCACAGTGTCTGTGATGAAGTGCTGAGACAGCTGACAGGCAAGGCACCTGTCCGTGATACGGAAACCGGTGAGGTGGACAACACCACCCCACGCCCAGGTCGCCGTCCTGGTATGTCCATGGATGCAGACACCCTGTTCGGTGAGGCAATCCATACCGATGAAGACATGATGAAAGCTGCTGAATTTGCCCGCTCCGCATTGAGTGCGGCGATTTCTAAGCTGGCGGATACCCGCTGGGGGCGTCCAATCATCCGTGCGCGCGCGATGGTCATGGTCATTGTCGGTCTGCTAGACTACATCAACATGGAAGCGACCTACCCGATGGAACATTACGATACCATCCGTTCTGCAATGACGAACATGGAACGCAACCTGCGTTGGTAATCGGTATCTAAGATTCTTTCTGGGGCAGGGGGCATGGTGGACAGTTCATCCAATGTGGTTCTCCAGTCTGAGGTCTTCAAGGCACTCGGACATCCTGCCCGTCTGGTCATGGTCCACGCACTCCGAAGTGGCGAGAAATGTGTCTGTGACCTGCAACCGCTTGTCGGCAGCAGCCTGCCGACAGTCTCCCGCCATCTATCCATCCTGAAAAATGCCGGTATCATCGCTTCCGAAAAGCGGGGGCAGAATATCTTTTATCGGCTTGAGTTGACATGTCTCAACAGTATCTTTGACTGTATGTCTGGTGCCTGCAGTGAATCGGGTGCTGGCAATGTTTCCTCCTGCTGTTGCAGCAGAAACCGTTGATTTCCTGAAAGGCGCTTGTTCTTTGCGCAGTTTTTAAGATAATATATTTAGCAAATTAGCTAAATATATTATCAGGAGGCGAATGATGGGAAATTGCTGTCAGAACAGTCCAGTGCTGCCTGAAAACCTGAACCAGTGGCGGCTTGGACCCTATATTGCGAAAGCAGTTGGCAGTCTTGCACTCTGGATACTGCTTTACTGGTGGATTGAAGACGGTGCGCATTGGCTGGTGGTGGAGGTATTCGGCATGGATGCAGAATCCAGATTGGCTGATGCACTGGTGTTCTTTCTGTATGACACAGCCAAGATCCTGCTTCTGCTGACATTGATGGTCTATCTGCTGTCGTGGATACGGGCAGGGATGAATGTTGATGCAGTGAGAAAACGGCTGTCAGGCATAAACCGCTTTGTCGGGTATCTGACAGGCAGTGTTTTTGGTGCAGTGACGCCGTTCTGTTCCTGCTCAAGCATTCCTCTCTTTCTGGGATTCACAACGGCAGGGATTCCACTGGGCATCACGATGTCTTTCCTGATCACCTCACCGATCATCAATGAGGTGGCAGTTGTCGTTCTCTGGAGTGTGCTGGGTTGGAAACTGACGCTGGTTTACGTGGTGGCAGGTCTTTCGGCTGGGATTATTGGTGGGATGTTGATGGATGCATTGTGTGCAGAGCGCTGGCTTCAGCCATTTGTCTTGGATGCTCTTCAGAAAGGAGCCGGCTCACCTGTGGTCAGTAGCGGTGCGGGCGCTTCGGTCTCGGTGATGTTCCGTCATCAGTTTGCATGGCAGGAACTGAAAGACATCATGAAACGGACTGCCATCTGGGTTGTGCTGGGTGTCGGGCTGGGGGCTGTACTGCATGGCTTTGTGCCAGACAACTGGTTTGCAGAGAATCTTTCATCGGGCGACTGGTGGACAGTGCCGGTATCTGTTGTAGCAGGGATTCCACTCTATACCAATGTAACAGGTGTGGTGCCAGTGATGGAATCGCTGTTGCGAAAAGGGCTGCCATTGGGGACAACGCTTGCTTTCATGATGAGCACTGTTGCCGCAAGTCTTCCAGAATTCCTGATGTTAGGCCGTGTGATGCGCCGACCATTGCTGGCTGTTTTCTTCGGTGTGCTGGTGGTGCTGTTCACACTGCTTGGCTGGCTTTTAAATAGTGTTCAACCATTTATTCTTTAAGGAGGCAATGATGCTTATCCAGATTTTTGGACCAGGGTGTTCCCGTTGTGATGCGACATATGATGTCATCAATTCCGCTGTCAATACATGTGGATTGTCTGAAAACATTTCCATTGAAAAAGTGACCGATATGATGGCAATGATGCAGGCAGGTGTCATGGCAACGCCAGCTGTTGCCATAGATGGCAGGATTGTTGTCTCTGGGCGTGTGCCGTCATTGAACGAAGCTGCCGCAATGATTGTCAAGGAAATGGTTGCAGAAGAGGCTGGGGCGGCAGGCGGGTGCCGCTGTGGCTCATGTAGCTGCGGTAAATGACATGCCGGAAACATGAAAGGATGCCATGGCAGGAGTAACCCTGCCATGCTCTTATGTGGTATCGATTTTCAGGCAGATGCTAGGCAAGTTTTTGCAGAATCGAGTATGATGTCAGGGTTATCTGCTGTTTTTGCGGCGGGTTGTTAGGAGGATATCAATGAAATTTGATGACGATATTGAAGTGATCCTGGATCAGGACGCAGTCAGCGAAGAACAGCTGGAGCAGTTCTGCAAGGAGTTACAGCAGATTCTGGCGAGTGATGAGGATTTCGGTCAGCTGCTGCTGAAATCCATGTCTGACAGCCCGTTGTCTGATACTGATGTGAAGAATACCGATGCCCAGATGGCACTGCTCATGGCGGCAGAAAACCCATCAGGTGTGCTTCACTGACCAACCCGGTCCTGGAAACGATGCGGCACGGTCAGCGTGCCGTTTTTTATTGGTGGAAACGATGGATAATCTGGACAGCTGGCAGATAGGGCAGGAACTTTCCCGCGATGCGGTGATGGGTGTCGTTTATGCTGTTGCACAGCTTCACCGCAAGGGTGAGACTGCTTTCGGCTGCCTCATCGATGGCAGTCTGCAGGGTGTCTATGCCAGTGAGCGTGAGGCACAGACACGGATGGATATGGCAGTCATGGAAAAACGCATGGAACAGGTCACCGGCATGGAC
>CAZHQM010000167.1:0-3505 GCA_964534155.1 uncultured Oxalobacter sp. | reverse complement strand
CTGCACGCATACGCGCAATCAGGTCGTCAACAGTCATCACACCGAGGTTCTGACCGCCTCTTGCCCGGACAGCAACTGTATTGGCACTCTTTTCCTTATCGCCGACAACCAGCATATAAGGAATCTTGTTAACGGAATGCTCGCGTATTTTATAGTTAATCTTTTCGTTGCGCAAATCGCTTTCAACCCTGAAACCAGCTTTTTTCAGCGTTTGAACAACATTGTCAACATAATCCGCCTGAGCATCGGAAATATTCATGACAACCGCATGGACAGGAGCCAACCACATAGGCATTGCCCCCGCATAGTTTTCAATCAGGATACCGATGAAGCGTTCCAGGGAACCCAGGATCGCACGGTGGATCATGACCGGAATCTTACGGGTGTTGTCTTCTGCAACATACTCTGCACCAAGGCGGGCTGGCATGGAGAAGTCAACCTGGATGGTACCGCACTGCCACATACGGCCAATCGCATCTTTCAGGGTGTATTCAATCTTAGGACCATAGAATGCACCATCCCCTGGGGAAATTTCGTATTCCGCACCAGAACGTTTCAGGGATTCAATCAGCGCATTTTCAGCCTTGTCCCAGATTTCATCTGAACCAACACGTTTTTCTGGACGGGTTGCAACCTTATAGATAATGTCAGTGAAGCCGAAGTCCTTATAGACTTTCTTCAGCAGCTCAGTGAATGCAACGCATTCGCCCAGGATCTGGTCTTCTGTACAGAAGATATGGCCATCATCCTGAGTGAAGCCACGGACACGCATCATGCCATGCAGGGAACCGGATGGTTCGTTGCGGTGGCACTGACCGAATTCACCGTAGCGCAGTGGCAGTTCACGGTAGGAGTGCAGACCAGAACGATAAATCTGGACATGGCCCGGGCAGTTCATCGGCTTGACAGCATAAATGCGGTTTTCCGATTCAGTAGTGAACATGTTTTCTTTATAGTTTTCCCAGTGACCAGATTTTTCCCACAGGCTGCGGTCGATAATCTGAGGTGCCTTGACTTCGTTGTAACCGTTGTCCTGATAGACACGGCGCATGTACTGTTCAACCTGCTGCCAGATGGTCCAGCCTTTTGCATGCCAGAACAGCAGACCTGGCGCTTCGTCCTGCATATGGAAAAGGTCGAGCTGACGGCCGAGACGGCGGTGGTCACGCTTTTCAGCTTCTTCCAGCATGTGCAGGTAGTTTTCCTGATCTTCTTTCTTCGCCCAGGCGGTACCGTAGATACGCTGGAGCATTTCATTCTTGGAGTCACCACGCCAGTAAGCACCGGCAACACGCATCAGCTTGAAGACCTTGAGCTTGCCGTTGGATGGCACATGAGGACCACGGCAGAGGTCGGTGAAACCGCCACTGGTGTACAGGGAAACTTCCTGATCCTGTGGAATCGCAGCAACCAGTTCGGTCTTATAGACTTCACCGAGGGACTTGAAGTATTCAACTGCTTCATCACGGGAAACAACACGGCGGGTAACCGGTTCATTCTTGCGAGCCAGCTCAACCATGCGTTTTTCAATCGCTTCCAGATCTTCTGGCGTGAAAGGACGCTTGTAAGCAAAGTCGTAGTAGAAGCCGTTTTCAATCACAGGCCCGATGGTGACCTGAGCATCCGGGAACAGTTCCTTGACGGCATACGCCAGAAGGTGGGCTGTGGAATGGCGGATGACATCAACACCGTCATCATCACGTTCTGTCACGATGGACAGATCCACATCCTTATCAATCAGGTAAGATGTATCGACCAACTTACCATCCACCTTGCCGACAACCGCTGCCTTTGCAAGGCTGTTGCCGATTGACGCTGCGACCTGTGCTACTGTGACAGGTCCTTCAAATTCCCGTTTTGATCCGTCGGGAAGCCGAACTGAAACCATTGTTATCTCCAAATGAAATCAAGCCTGAATCCACATCGTGCACGGCAATCCAGGCTGCCTCTTCACTCTCCACACCCACAACGTGCGGACAAGAGACTTTTCTAAAACCTACTTATTTTATCACCGAACGAAAACCACCTAACGGCTTCAAATCCCCAACAGTCAATTAAAGACAATGGGATGCCCTTCTTGTGCCAACAAAGCAACAGGCAGAAACCCCAAATGAAAAACAGATGCTGAAAATGAAAAAACACCGCATATCGCTATGCGGTGTTTCTGGTATTCGTGGTAGGCACGATTGGACTCGAACCAACGACCCCTACCATGTCAAGGTAGTGCTCTAACCAGCTGAGCTACGCGCCTAAAGAAACTAGATTATAGTCCTATAAATTTTGCCGTGTCAAGAGGGCAATGATAAAAATACCTCACTTTCAACATTTCAGCCTGACATGGCCTCAACACAGGCAGGGAATTCCCGAAAAATGGTATCGTATCATCAAGGAAAAACCCTGAACCACACATCGACATGGAGATCGACGCCATGCCCAAAACAACAAAGACAGAAACCGTCGCAACAGAGACACCCAAAGCCCCTACCAACACAGAGGACTTCCGCAAGACCGATTACGACACGCTCTATCAGACAGCACTCTTACAATCGCTCACGCTCGGGGAATATGACGGTTCCATCACGCTTGCAGAACTCAAGCTGCACGGTGACATCGGCATTGGCACATTCGACAGGCTCAATGGTGAGATAATCATGCTGGATGGGCACATCTACCGTGCGAATGCGGACTGTTCCATTGAAGAGCCACCTGACACCGAAACCACACCATTCGCAGATGTCACGTTCTTTGAATCCGACTACGAAGAAGAGCTCAAGAATATAGATAACATTGAGGATTTGAAGAAAGCCTTAGACCGATGCGTGACTGTCCTAGGCGCCAACATTTTCTATATGCTCCGTATCACCGGTTCTTTCTCAAGGGTAACCATCAGGAGCGAACACGCTCAGGAAAAAAGGCGGACATATGACTGATATTGCCATCAAGGATGCCATTGCGGCACTCGACACAACAGATGGCTTCAAGATGCATCTGCCAGATACCATCAGCTTTCAGGAAAAACCTTTGGATACCGACCTGAGCAACGAAATCAGAAAGGTTGAATCCGGGGAATAATGCCCGAAAAACGCAGATTGCCCCACAAACCCCGACAGATTCTGTATAGTTGAAATTCATCAAACCGTTTTATGGAACAGGACCCGACATGTCACAACTTGAAGCATTGAAACAGTACACAACCGTTGTCGCTGATACCGGCGATTTCCAATCCATCCAGCAGTACTCCCCTCAGGATTCAACAACAAACCCATCCCTGATCCTGCGGGCAGTGCAGAAAGATGAATATCATGTGCTTCTGGAAAAGATTGTCCGTGAGAACAAGTCCCTGACGACCGAACAGATCATTGACCGCCTGCTGGTGGCTTTCGCAACTGAAATCCTCAAGGTTGTGCCGGGCCGTGTATCCACTGAGGCAGATGCGCGCCTTTCCTTTGATACCGAGGGCAGTATCCGCAAGGGACGCGAACTGATCAGGCTTTATAAAAAAGCG
>CAZHQM010000166.1:0-3528 GCA_964534155.1 uncultured Oxalobacter sp. | reverse complement strand
GACGGCGGCTGTATAGCCTGCTGGACCTGATCCCAGAATGATGACCTGTGAGTGTGATATTGGCTTAGTCATAACACCCCCCTTAACTTTTGTTCAAAATTATCTTTCTGCATGTCTCTAAGTCTATTTCAACTTAAACAGGTAAAACACCCTATTTAAACAGGGGTGTTATCAAAACAAATTCACTGCACCTGATATCGAGCAAATTAAGATGGCAGGTCAGGAAAATCCTGCGCCATAACCTAGAAGAATATTTATAAATCATTGATTTTTATTGATTTAAAACACATCGTAACCATAAAAAAAGATGGTGTCCAGAAAATCTTAAACACTATCAGTTTCTTACAATGTGTCCAATCAATATGATGGGATCCATTCCTGTGCCTTGTTCCATCTTGACTCCCAATGGCGCAGATAACGCAAAGCATTAGCTAAATCATTCCAAACCACCACCACATTTTCACTATTGCTTTCTGCTGCGGATCTCGTGAAATTGTAACTGCCGGTTTCAACATGCTGACCATCAACAACAATGTACTTGTCGTGGTGAATCTTATACATTGAGATAGCACGCAGAGAAATACCTGCATTGGAAAGCAGATTCATCGCAGAGTGGCTTGCCCGCCCCTGATTGCCTTTTTCATCAACAATGATCCTAACATCAACCCCGCACCTTCTTGCATTGATAAGGCTCTTCATAATACGAGGAGATGTAAAAGAAAAAGCTGCCATACGGATATTGCCACGGGCAGATTCTATGGTACGGATAACCAGAGCCTCAGCGCCACCATCTGGCGAAAACGCACATTCCACTGGTCCAGCATGAACAACTGCAGCAAAAGCAAGACCTGCGGTAAGAAAAGACACTCGGCGATAAGTCATTGGTATCAGCTCTGACAGTGGGGAAACAAAGGGGTCTATTATAACTGCCATTCTGATAGTCAGCGAAGGACCGAAAGCCCTCGGAATCCAATCCGAACATCAATTGTCAGGTATGGACAATTCAGGAATTTGGAGTATTCTTCGCAGAATAAAAGTCATTACCCGAACTTATGCTTGCTATTGCAAATATTGTCCTACCAGTTTTCGCTTTAATCATTGCCGGCTATCTGCTCCGATGGAAAAATATCCTGAGTGGAACAGCTTGCAAGGAACTGAACCGCTTTGTTGTCTATCTGGCTCTCCCAGCATTGATGATTGACATTCTGGTCAACAGCTCTTGGAATGAGCTATACCAACCGGGCTTTCTCTGTGCTTTTGAATTAGGCGTTTTCATCATTTTCTATGCTGTGCTTGGTGTTCACTGGATCCGCTCCAAAAACCTTGCTGGAGCCACTATTGATGCAACATCTGCCTCGTATGCAAACACTGGTTATATCGGTATACCTCTCTGTGCGTTGACCTTTGGGGCTGATAAATTAGCACCAACCATGGTGAGCGCAATCCTGACTGTCTCCGCAAATTTTGCAGCATCAATCATCTTCATTGAGATGGGTTCGAAAACAGGGAAAAATCTGTTGTCCACAATCAAAAATGTAAGCATATCCCTTTGCAAGAATCCCCTGATTGTCGCCCCAGTACTTGCAGGACTGTTAATGGCATCGGGTTTTCAATTGCCTGATGGAGTATCTAAATCAGTCAGGATTCTTGGTGGTGCAGCAAGCCCATGTGCATTGGTGGCAACAGGAATCTTCCTTGCTGAACGTCAGGAAAAAACAAGTCTTGGGATCTCCATTGAACTGACACTTCTTAAACTGATAGTACAACCGTTGATCGTCTGGTTTTTTGCTTTTCATGTTTTCGAGATGTCCCCACTCTGGGCCAAATCCGCAGTCATTCTTTCTGCCTTACCGACAGGCACAGGACCATTCATGTTGGCAGAATTGTATGGCAAAGGAGGGGGCATTGCCTCTAGGACAATCTTCCTATCCACGCTTTTCGGCATACTGACACTTTCAGTATGGCTCACTTACATATAGTTTTACTGGTCTCCAATTCACCCAAGGCACTGTCTTTTATCACATTGCACTAAAATAAAGCAATGTCTGGCATTTTTTATGCATGCGGATAGGTAAAAACTCCCACCATCATGACATGAGATAAAAATGGCATTATTGATTATCGAAATGGGAATTCCTCCAGGAAAAATTCCAGAAAAATGCGGTGAGACAGCACAATGGTTTGTGAACCGCTTATCTGAATTCGGCAAAAAGGCTCGAATCGTCCGCCCTTATATCGGTGAATCCATTCCAGAGCCAGAAACAATAACAGGAGCCATTATTACCGGCTCATGGGCGATGGTTACTGATAAGGCTGATTGGAGCGAAAAAACAGCATCTTGGATCCGAAAAGCAATGTCATTGGATATCCCCCTGTTAGGGGTCTGCTATGGCCACCAGTTGATGGCTTATGCATTGGGGGGAGAGGTTGCTGCCAATCCTAATGGCGGAGAAAAAGGTTCGTTTCCAATCACACTGACTGATGCTGGCAAGAAGAATCCTTTACTGGATGGATTTCCTCAAAACTTCGAAGCAAACCTCTTTCACGAACAGAGTGTTATTAAACCGCCTGAAAATGCTGAAACACTGGCAGTCTCTGAAAAAGACAATCATCAGATGCTTCGTTATGGCACCAGTGCCTTTTCGGTACAATTCCATCCCGAATTCACCAAAGAAATTCTGAAGGCTGCATGGGAAAACTATGCCGGCGAGAAATCAACCGAATCCTGTCAAATTGCAGATATAACAGAATGGCCTCGGAAATTCCTCAGGAATTTCTGCTGCATGGCTGAAGACATTGGTTGATCAATCTAAATCTTTCAAGAATCCAATCGAAAGGAAATTGAATGGGGAAAATCGTCATTCTGACAGGAAGCCCAAGAAGAAAGGGCAATACCAACGCCATGGTGAAAAGTTTTTCGGAAACCGCCCTAGCTAATGGCCATGACGTCGTCCAATATGACACGGCATATATGAGAATTCCAGGCTGTAGAGGATGCGACAAATGCTATTCCAGAGGTACGCCATGTATCTATAAACATGACTTCAACAAAATCGCAGACAAGATTCTTGAAGCTGATTTCATTCTGGTTGCGGCTCCTGTTTACTGGTACACGTTGCCCGCACAGATAAAAGCGCTGATTGATCATTTCTATGCCTTCTGTGTTGGTGGCAAAGACTTTAAAGGCAAGAAATGTGCACTCATTTCATGCTGTGCAGAATCCACCATGGAAACATTTGATGGAATCCGCTTTGCATTTGAAAAAACAATGCAATATCTCCAATGCGAAATCATCGATGAGATTCTTATTCCTGATGTCACAACGCCTGAAGACATCAAGAGAACTGATGGAGAAAAGAGAGCGGCAGAACTGGCTTCATCACTCCAGCTGTAACACATCAAAATATTTTGGCATCCAACATCATTCTGATAGAATGCCAATCTGTTGATGCCCGGGTGGTGAAATTGGTAGACACAAGAGACTTAAAATCTCTCGCCAGAAATGGTGTACCGGTTCGATTCCGGTCC
>CAZHQM010000165.1:0-3565 GCA_964534155.1 uncultured Oxalobacter sp. | reverse complement strand
ACATGCGGTTTTGGATATGTTAATCTTGAACTGTGAATCTTGAAGAAAGGAGCCTGAATTGGATAAACCTACCCCGAAAACAATCAAGCTGGCACGGCATAAAGCCAATCTCACCAAGGCAGATGCTGCGAAACTTTTAGGCGTCAAGACCGCACTGCAATGGCAGTTATGGGAAGATGGCAAAGTCACCATGAGCATGTCCGAATGGGAAATGTTCCTGCTCAAGACAAAACAGCATCCAAAATACTATCTCAAGAAGAAATAAAAGCAGTAAGAGTGATTAAGCCTGACAGCAGATCCAAGAAATCTGAGTCAGGCTTTTTTATTGCCTGAAACATCATTTCCATCCATTCTCGAACAGTCCAAATTGAGCGACAATATCGCCAACGTATCACCTTGCCAGAAAGGAAATCCATGAACACAGCCCAACAGCCGGCACAAAGACAGAACCTGATCCGTCTCCAGAAAAATCTCCGCAGGATGCTGGTTGAATGCTCCATCAACTGGCAGGCACTGAACCGTCAGGACATCATCCTGCAGATTCTGGAAGAATGGCAGGCTGATTACCGGGAAGGTGAGGAAGAGCGCTATGCCGCCGACCGGATCAAGGCGGTCCAATGGCTGTCAGATAATCTGGAAAAACGCCTGAATGCCGAGATGGCATCAATCGCAGACTGGCAGACAGTTCCTGCACCAGAGGGCGAAGAAGATCCATTGGATGACCTCTCATCTGAGGCATTGGCGGCCATGCCTGTTGAGATTGATGCAACCCTCGACCTGTTGGGCTCAATCGACCTGCCATCTGACAGGGATGTCCTGCAGAAGCGTCTGGCGCACTATGCACAGCAGGCAACCAAGCGGTTGGCGAAAGTCACACAGGAACTGAATGCCAATCTTGAGAAAACCGATCTCGAACTCCAGAGCCATCTGCAGTCATGGCATATTGCCTGTCAGAAGTTATTGGCTGAAAGCGAAGGTGACCGTGAGGCATCCGAGAGTGTCCGTATCCATGCGTTGCTGGCAATGTCTGCAGAAAACTACCTCTACTGGCAACGCATGGTGGCAGAAGACTGGGAATCAGCTTCTGAAAACGAAGGAGGTATGCCTGCCTATCATCTTACTGCCAAGAATCTCGCTGACCGGGCTGAACAGGCATCCCTGTTAGCAGGGCAGTGCCTGCAGGACATCATGCTCAACTGGTTCCGTATCGGTACTGCCAATCAGGATACCCTGATGGATTGGCTGGCGGCGTGGTCATCCAGTTTTGCCGGTTTCGGCTGTGCGATGGAAACGCCGACAGAAACTGAACAGCTTGAATATCTGGCAGATGAGCTTGATCACCGCTCCTCCAGGATGCGGCGCGAAACTGAGGGGTGGAAGAACTTTGGTCCCGATCAGCGTCTTCCAAGTATGGGGATTCCTTATGAGATTCGTGAGGTTCTCGAAACCATCGCAGCCGCACGCGAAAATGCGGTCAAGAATGCTTCGGCAGATCTTGAAATCCAGCGCCTGTATGAATCCTGCCGTGTGATTCTGCCTGCATTGCATGAAGTCGCCAAAAACCTTCAGGCGATTACCGATGACAATGATGCGGATGAACTGGAAAGCTGGATCCATCTCCAGATGAACAGTTTTATCCGCCTCTCAAAGGTCAGCCGTTCCCATGCGGCAAGAGCGGCAGGGCTGTTCGCTGATATTCTGGATGAGCGCATTGATCTGGAGCGGGATATCCGGACAGACTGGCTTCGTCTCAACAAGAAAGAATGGGATGCTGCCCAGCCACCATCTGCAGAGAAAGCTGCAGCCATGATGGGGCAGATCATCCTGAAGATAGGTAAGATCCGCCATCACACGGCAGCACAGCCTTCAGCTGAATAATCCGGCACCCCATTGTCCCCAACAGACGCCGTTCATCGTAACGGCGTTTTTCATATCACCATCTGGTTTTCTGCTTTATCCCCACGAGCCGTGGATAACTCATGGACAACCCAATGACAGGTAAACTAAGTTGATGAAACACCTTGAGAAAACCTGATTGCTTAAAAATTAGGCAATCAATCAGGTGGGATGCTCAAAGTCAACAGCAATGGAAAAAGAGGCGTTTCTGGGCCGAAAACACGGCAATTTTTAGAACAATTTTCAGTCCTCCACGGAATTTGTGGATAAGTTTGTGAAGAGCTTCGAAACAACCATCATATCCTCTTGAAATGAAAGATGAAAACAATGATTGCTTAAAAAATAGGCAAGGATGATAACCGTGAAAAAGCGGTCAAAACAGTGCTGAAAGATTCTCTGGATACGTGTCAGGCCATACTCTAGGGTAAAATGTCCTGATGTCATAGGAAGGGGTAATCCTTTCCAATCAGATCAATATCAACCGTAAAGGACTGGACGCCCATGGGTATGATGGATATGTTCGGCAAATTCAAGAAAAAGCCGAAAGAAGCCTCAATGGCAGAAGCAATGGAAGCGGCGAATCATGCAAGACGCAAGATTGAAAAACGCCGTGAAGACATCCAGAAGCTCCGTGGTGTGCCTCTCCTTGAAATCGAAAGTTACTTCAATGCCCAGCGTCATATCACCACAGACTATGATGGCAATACACTGGTGGTCCATCATGAACCTTTTGTAACGCGTATTGAAGTTGTCGCTCCCTCATTGGCGTTGGAAAGGGAGAATGTCGCTGCATTGATCCAGATGACCACACTGGTCGGAAGGCCATTCGATGCTTTTGTCACCGATGAGGCAAGTATCAATGCCCTGAATGCCAATGCATCAGGCGGTGCGTTGATCCGCGCCAAAGATGGCAGGATCCTCATTGGCAGCCGCTTTACCTGGTTCAAGGATGACAATGCCTGGCGGGAAGAGATCATGCCACTCATCATTGAAGCCACAATCAACGCCCCTCGAGCCATCATCCTGTCGGAAAAATGTAAAAGAGACCATATGCCGCCATCGGTATCTGGACTGACCACATGGACAGAGCGGGACTTTGCCGCAGTCAGGGAAGCTCTCCCGACCAGCCTGCGTTGTACCGTCGATGATATGGGGATCTATGCGGAACTGTCTGTTCTGGGGGGTAAGACCGCATTGGTCCGTCTGGATAAGGGACCGGTCAATCCTTATCTCGGTCCTGGGCTTCAGGCGCGCATCAATCTGCCGAACCGCTTTGAAACACCAGAGGAATGTCTCGCAATGGCGAATCTTCTGAACCGCAGAGAGCTGTCAGCTGTTACAGCCGCATGGCACTATGGTGCCTGGTATGCCCGTGAGAACAATCGGCTTTCCTACATCTGTTTCTTCCCGAACAATATGTGGGATAACCCAGGCATCATCAACCGATGGCCAGAACTGATGCAGTCGCGTGTCGATTGGGTTGCCCGAGAATTACTGGTTTAAGATTTGCCATAAAAGCCAGTGTTTTGCTGGCTTTTATTTTGCACAGAGAAAGTTCCTGAACGCCACAGCCTGAGCAGAAGTCTCATCGTCATAAACAGTCATCCAGTGACCATCTGCCTGTAAGACATCACGTTCCGCACCATTGGCGGTGTACCACATCCCATGC
>CAZHQM010000164.1:0-3601 GCA_964534155.1 uncultured Oxalobacter sp. | reverse complement strand
TCGAAGAACAGGGCGTGACCCTTGAAAAGGTGCTGGTTACCCATGGTCACCTTGACCACTGCGGTGGTGCGAAAGAACTCGCAGACAAATACGGTGTACCTATCGAAGGTCCAAACAAGGAAGATGACTGGCTGCTCGAAACCCTGGCAACCAGCCAGACCCGTATGTGGGGTCTGCCTCCAGGCAAGCCATTCACACCAGACCGTTGGCTGAATCAGGGCGATGAAGTCACCGTCGGCAACGAAACCCTGAAGATCTTCCACTGCCCGGGTCATTCTCCTGGTCACGTCGTCTTCTATCACGAACCATCCAAGGTCGCGATTTCCGGTGACGTTCTCTTCGCTGGTTCCATCGGCCGTACCGACCTGCCAAAAGGCAGCTTCCGCGCACTGGAAAAGGCAATCCAGGAAAACATGTACACCCTGCCAGATGATGTCCAGTTTGTTCCAGGTCATGGACCAACCTCTTCCATCGGTGCAGAAAAACGGGGCAACCCTTACGTTCGCCCTAAAAAATAAGCCTTATATATATTAGGCAAAACATCTGAAAAGATGAAAACGGGCTGTCTTGCCGGGGTCTCCCGCTGAAAGACAGCCCTGTTTTATTGAAAAGTCCGCCTGAAACCCTGCCCGGCACAGGAATCGGGAAACAAAAGAGATAAAATAGCGGTCAACGGCACTGAGCCAATCAACGAAACACCGATCAATGGATACCCCAGAAAAAACAAAGAGACCACTGCCAGACTTCAGGCATCCGGAAAAGCCGCTTGAGATCCCGGCATATCTCCATAACACATACTGGTGGGCTTACGAACATCCGAAAGCCCCGGGGTTCTGGGATCACGGTTTCATGATCAACTTCATCCTGCTGGGCAACTACAACCGTCTGGTCAGGGCAGTGCTGGAGGAATTTCCGGATGGCATCTCGGGTGACATGCTCCAGATTTCCTGTGCATACGGCAAACTGACCCCAAGCCTTGAAGAAGCCCTCACCGAGGATGGGCATCTCGATGTCATCGATATCCTGCCAACGCAGCTGAACACCGTCCGCCCGAAACTCAAGCATCTGGATGAGAAGGTGCGCCTGTTCCAGTGCGATGCGACCAAACTCAATTGCCCAGACAACTCATACGACCATGCCCTGATGTTCTTCCTGCCACATGAGGTACCGGAAAAGGAACGCCGCATGGCGATGGCAGAGGCTATCCGTGTTGTCAAACCGGGCGGGAAAATCATCTTCGTGGAATTCATCAATCCGGGCTTCCATTTCTTCAGGCTTTACGAACGGCTCGTTTTCCTGCTGTTTGAGCCTTTTGCCGTGGATATGTGGAAACACGAACTGACCTACTGGTTCCCGGAGAATCACAACTGCACCACGGTCAACCATGAGACCTACTTCGGCCACTTCTTCCAGAAGCTGGTTGTCAGAAAAGAGAAATAAGAGAAGGCGTCAGTCAGCCAACGGACGGACAACAACGGCTGTTCCCGTCATTGTCTCCATGATCTTGCCCATGTTGTCATTCTGCAGACCGGATATGCCAGCGAAAGACACATCGATGCCGATGACGGCGTTTGCCCCCAACCGTCTTGCGTCACGGTCCAACGCATCGTAGGAAACACGGGTATCTGTCAGCACATCATTCATCAGTTTCGCATTGCTGCTGTCATGAATGATTTTCGAGACCACAATCCCCTTGTACTCGACAATCTGGAAACCCTTGAATGCCTGCAGGGTCGTGTGCATCACAGGCTCATCATCTGGCAATGCCACATCATCGGTCACTGCCCCCAGGATCCGTGTCGTATCCTTCTCGAGCAGTTCGTACATCTCGGCATCGGTGATCTCCGGCAGGCGCTGCCTGAATGATTCCGCAATCGCCCGTGCCCTGTCGCTCTGCTCATCGGCAATCATATCGGCATAAGCCCCACGGCAGACAGGACACGCCTTGCTCCTGTCCCAGAAGCTGAGCTTATTTCCACAGACTGTACAGAACCTTGCCATGACACAACCCTATTGAATAATTGATGAACCCTGAAAAGAGCAATGATTGTGACATAAATGCCCCCTCATGTCTCCATTCCCGTACCCAGGAGCAGAACCAGAGACCATCTGGCAGGGCATCAGCCAGAAACATGAACCCAAATCTGCTCCAGTATAGGCAATATTTTGCATATGGCTCAAAAACACCCTCTGACCAGCGCTGGGGAAACGTTTTATTTTTAAATGAGATTTCGACTTTTAATCAATGATTTTAAGAAAAAAATTACATATATTGTGGGCAAAATCTCATTGATGAAACCGCTTGACACCGATATAATTCGGACAGGTTTAATGTATATCAGGACTGGTCGGTTATTGTTTTCGGCAAATCTTCGGACGAGCTGAAGGCGTACGCCTGAATGGAGATGGGGTTTTTATGGGGCGTATTGTGGTGCCGCAGGTTGTCATTGCTGCTTTAACGGCAATTGCGTTCGCGCTTGTTGTCGGTAAACCAGCAGGGATTTCCTCAATGCTGGCATCGCTCTGCTTCCTCATTCCAAATTCCATCTTTGTGTGTTTCTTCTATTCAGGTCTTACCCGTAGACAATCATCCGGCATGGCTCTTTTTGGTTTCCTTGAACTCATAAAGATCATTCTGGTGACGGGCGGTGCAGGCCTGGTATTCTGGATGTATCCGGATCTACATTGGATCGCATTTCTGGCAAGTTTTGTTGTCTGCCTTGCCAGTTATATTTTTTTATTGTCTAAATTGAAAGGTTGAGTAAAACTATGGATGCCCATAATGCGCCTTCTTTAGCAGATTACATTAACCACCACCTGAAGAACCTCGGCTACGTCGATGGTCATCTGACTACCCAGAAGGGTATGTTGGATTTCTCCATGATCAACGTCGATACCGTCTTCTGGTCAATCGTTTGCGGCATCGTTGCCTGCCTCGTCATGGCATGTGTTGCAAAGAGTGCGACCTCTGGTGCTCCTGGTCGTGTACAGGCTGCTGTAGAAATGCTGGTTGAAATGGTTGACGGTCAGGCCAAATCCCAGATCCACGGTGACAGACGCTTCATCGCGCCACTGGCACTGCTGATCTTCGTTTGGATTTCCCTCATGAACTGTCTGGACTTCCTTCCAGTTGATCTGTTTGGTCAGATCTTCGACTGGACCGGATTGAGCGGTACCTTCAAGTACCACAGACTTGTTCCTACGGCTGACCTGAACGTTCCAGTAGGCATGGCCCTGACAATCATTGTCATGTCCATCTATTACGCTCTGAAGATGAAAGGTATTGGCGGTTTCATTAAAGAACTGTTCACACATCCTTTCGGTGCAATGATGTTCCCAGCAAACCTGTTGCTGAACATCATCGAATATCTGTCCCGTCTGATCTCCCTGTCCATGCGACTGTGGGGTAACATGTATGCTGGTGAATTGATCTTCTTGATGATCGCGATCCTCGGTTCCAAGATCCTGACTGGCATCATCGGCGGCAGCGCCTTCTTCATCGGTCACGTGATTGCAGGTTCTGTATGGGCAATCTTCCATATTCTGGTTGTGTTCCTGCAGGCCTTTATTTTCATGATGCTGACTCTGGTCTATCTGGGCC
>CAZHQM010000163.1:0-3620 GCA_964534155.1 uncultured Oxalobacter sp. | reverse complement strand
TTCCTCCTAAGTTATCAGATTTTGAAATTCCCACAGAAACGTTTACAGGGTCGGCGAGAAAGATGCTGCCGTCTGGAACTATGTCTGCAGATAACTTATCTCCCCCGGCTTGCCCCCATCTCAGCGCTGTAAATCAGGCTTTCCAGCTTCTCGAGGGGCATCTGATTGCAGGCTTCGAGTGAGTCTGCAATCGGAATGAATGCCCCTGCGGTTTCCCCATAGATCTTGCCATCCACTTCTTGATAGATGTGATAAAGCATGCCCTCTGAAAGGGTCGTGCGCCTGCCCCGTTTGATGAGCACTGCTTTCTCGCGGCCATCTATTGGCTGTCGAATGGGTGCTGACCGGGATGTTCTGGCATCCTGTCTGCGGTATCAATGAGGTGGTCCAGTTCTTCGGACGGAATCTGCTGATAATCTGCCAATGTGTCAGCGATATGGAAGATGGTCAGGTCAGTCTCGCCTTGAATGGCGCCTTCCGCCTGCTGATAGATAGTGTACTTCACGCCCGGCAATCCCATGCGGGATGGCGTTATGCCGCTTTTGATCTGAAGTCTGCCGCCCGCTTCTGATGGCTGGCTGACTGGTGGTTCGACTGATGGTGCATTGTTATCGTCAAACTCAATGGTGAGAGTGGCAGACGCTGTGCGGGCATACTCCTGATAGGCGTTTTTCAACTGATAGATTTCCAACACCGTCAGCGGTACTTTTGTCTTGGCATCGCGCAGGGAACCGGTATAGACCACCTGCCCTGTGAAACGCCCTGCCTTCTCGGCAATGAACTCGGAGTCCGCCTCGATGATGCGGTCATCCTCAAGACGGAAAAAACACTTGGCGGATGTGCCTGTAATGCGGATGATTTTGGTCATGGTTACCACTCTTTCAGTTCAGCTGGGCGGCGGAAGTTGAACCCGCGTCCAGAAGCACTCAATACAATTCGACTACTCCAAGGTTCTTTGCAATTCCAACATACCATCAGACTCCTGCGAAAAATACTGGCAACGGGTCTGGATAATGTTGGTGTATTTCTCCACGAATGCCTGTTCAGGCTGATTCAATGCTATTCCATCTGCAAGCGCTCCCAACTGGCTTTCAATCTTGGCGCAAAGCACTTTCATCTGTGAAACCAGTTCTTTTGCAGGAATCCCAAAAATCTCGGCAACTGACAGCAACTGGAAACCATGGATGTTTTCAGGATCAAAGACATCCCCTACAGCCATTGCCAGATTGGTATTAAAGTCTCCTTTGTAAACCAAGATATTCAGCAGGTCATACCAAGGTGTTGGAGAAAGCCCTTTCCGAGAAACAAAAAAGCTGTAATTCTTACCATGACTGTCTGTATTGCCAATCACCAGGTTGAACAACAGCCAGCCCAAGATATCACTGCGGGCCTGTTGTGGTGATTGGCAATATTCTGTCAGTGATAAAAGTCTGGTAATTGAAACCCCCGGCCTGAAGTCAGCCACATCCCGACCATCTCCATATGGACGTTCATATTTGAAAAGAACCGGCAGACCCAATGCCTGACAGGCATCAATCAGATGACGCCTCTGGACAACAGGACGCCTATTCTGCTGGATAAGCTGTCTATCAAAGCGCTTAACAACAAGTACACGATGTCTGCCAAATTGTTCCAGTGCCACATCCGCCACAGCAAATCCGATATGCTTTGCCAACTGCATGGAAAGATATTCATTCAGGACAAGATAGCGTGGTTTCTCTGAATGCTCTGTCGGGTCGAATTTAAAAAGATGGGTCGAGCAGAGTTGCCCATCACCAAGCCCCCACTGTCCATCGAGCTTCAGGACATTGATTTTCTGCTGTACACCCGCAACTGAAAGTCGAGGTTTACCATCCCAGACATCAACAGGATCTGTCAGCGGATTGTCGAGTTTATGGATGATTTCCTGTTCAGCAATCGGGCGGAACTGATTGATCTGTGCTGACTCATCATCCAATGCAAGATATAGTGCGCCACTGAGATCATGACGGATTGCCCGCAGTAATCCAAAGGTATTCTGTTTGGATATCTGTAATGACCGAGTCAGATGTTCAAGTGTCTGCTCATTTTCAGGGAGCATGTTATCGAAGAAATTTCGGACTGTTTCCGATTCGCAAGGAACGCTGAAAGGCAAGCATGGTGCCAATGGAAATCCGTTCTGCGACCAAGAGGGAGTGTACTCAAAGTGCCATGCACCATCCTGAAGGACAGAAAGCCTACCGACTGTTATCTGACCAATCAGCACATTCATCGATAGCATTTCCATCAGAACCACTCCTGTTCAGCCGTTTCTGATTCGCCGGGCAATGCCAGTCTGATGTTGAAGTTGCTCAGTACCCAGTTGAGGGTGGAAACATAGACATCCTTGCCATTCTCAATCTTGACCAGCGTGCCTTTACTGATATTCATCTGCCTGGCGGCATCTTCCAATGTCTGCCCCAACTCTTTGCGTTTCTGACGCACAGCCTGACCGATAGCAACAAGGTCAATAGGCGGTGCAGGTGGAATCAACCCCTGTTGACGGTGAAATTCTGGCATGACTGCCTTGGGAACTCTGATTTTTGGCATATTCAGTCTGCAATTGTGTACTTTTCATCCATTGTAGCAAAAAAGTCCACAGTTGCGGACTATCTACCCATCAAGCACAAAAAGTCTGCAATTGCGAACTAATTGGCAGCCTCATCCCCTAGAAGGGATAAAAGTTGATTTATCCCCTGCCACGGATAAATCCGCAGCCCTGAAATGAAAAACGCCATACGTTGAAAACGCATGGCGTGGTATTCGGTGGTGGAGGCGGCGGGAGTTGAACCCGCGTCCAGAAGCCCTCTACAGACAGCTCTACATACTTAGTCTCGCCAACTGATTTGACCTGAACGACGCGGACGGACACGCTCCGCTCAGGCGGTCTGCCTTAGTTTAACCTTCAGCCCGGCAGCGCAGCTGAAAGCGGTTTCCTGTAAATGACCCTGCGTGCCTTGCGGCCTGACCCAGGAACAAATCAGTGCAGGTTAGGCTGATCAAGCAGCCAGAGCGTAACGTTTGTCGTTAGCAGTTATTTTTTTCTGGATGGATTTACGAGGTCGCCCAGTCCTCGGCATGCACTGTTCTGCTTTGTAACCCCTGTCGAATCCATAATCGCCCCCATGTGGTGATTTTTGATGAACAGAAATCTCAAGCAATTTATAATTATATACTTTATTGTATTTTTCAAGAGCTTGCAGACTGTCAGACATCAAAAATTTTCTAGTCAATCTGCGAGCCGAAACGCTTAAACAAAACGCTATGACCGATTCTACTGCTGCCGATACGCCTGCTGCGGAATCCTCCAGCAATCTGACGAAGAAGATTGCTCGTGAGGTCGCACGCCGCCGCACTTTCGGCATTATTTCCCACCCTGATGCGGGTAAGACAACCCTGACTGAAAAACTCCTGCTGTTCTCCGGCGCTATCCAGCTGGCTGGTACGGTGAAGGCAAGAAAGAGCAGCCGCCATGCAACATCCGACTGGATGGACATTGAAAAGCAGCGTGGCATCTCGGTCGCGAGTTCGGTCATGCAGTTTGAATACCGTGACCACATCATCAATCTGCTGGATACCCCAGGCCACCAGGACTTCTCTGA
>CAZHQM010000162.1:0-3718 GCA_964534155.1 uncultured Oxalobacter sp. | reverse complement strand
CTGCATCCCTGCACAGATCCTGAAACTGGGCTGTGGCACGCTGGGTGTCGGTGAAGCCGCTGATATCTGTATCTTTGATCCATCTGCCAACTGGACTGTTGAAGCTGAAGGACTGGTCAGCCAGGGCCGTCATACCCCATTCCTTGGCCGCGAGATTCCAGGACGTGTCCGTCTCACCATTGTTGATGGGCGCCCTGTTTTCGAACGCTGATCTGACCGCTCTTGACCGTGTAAGATGCGCAGGTTTTTCAGAACCGCACGTTTGGTTATCCATGCACTCGCCGCAGTTTTCTACTGCGGCGTTGTGTATTCTTTCATCAGTGATGAGGCTAAAGACCGCTATGTGCGGCGCTGGTCGCAGAAACTGATGTCTATTGCGGGCGTGTCCCTGAAAATCAACAACCCTGAGCTGATTTCTTCCCGAGCCCTGATTGTCTCAAACCATATCTCATGGCTCGATATCTTCCTGATTTATTCCCATGTAAACGGGCATTTCATTGCCAAGTCCACCATGAAAAACTGGCCTGTTTTCGGTTATCTGGGGCGCAAGGTCGGCACACTTTACCTTGACCGCACCAGTAGCCGAAATCTCAAGGAAACACTCGGCAAAATGGTGGGGAATCTGAATGGTAACGAGCGATGTATTTTCTTTCCTGAAGGGACTACAGCTGGGCAGGGAGAAATGCTGCCATTTCACCCAAATCTGTTTGAAGGCGCCATCAGTGTCGGGATGCCAATCCAGCCTTTTGCCATCCGTTATGTGATGCCAGATGGTTCTTATGCAAAGGCAGTTGATTTTGTCGGTGATGTGAGTATGGCGGAGAGTGCAAAACGCATCTTCAGTGCTGATGGCATTACCGCAGAACTGACTGTCTTACCTGTTATCAATTCAACCGACAAACACCGCAAAACACTGGCAGAAGAAGCTCGGACAGCCATTGCAGATGCCCTGAACAGCCAGCAGAACAGTTAAACGCCTGGAACACGGTACCCAGATGATTTGACCTGAAATACCGCCCTATCTTCGAGTCTGACGGCTGTCAGCGCACCGCCCCATAGACATCCTGTGTCCACAGCCAACAGATTAGGTTCATTCACCAACCCTAATGTTGACCAATGCCCCCAGATGACCAGAGCATCGCTGGATTTGCGTTTGGGTACCCTGAACCATGGCATATAGCCCTCTGGAGCGGTTTCTGGGCCCAGTTTCGCATCAAATTCCATCTTGCCTTTAGGGGTGCAGAAACGCAGACGGGTGAAGCTGTTGATGATGCAACGCAAGCGATCCATTCCTTCGAGATCATCATCCCATTGGTCTGGTTTGTTGCCATACATTTCTGCCATCAATGCTTGCCAATGCTTACTGCGAAGCACCGTTTCCAGCTCATTTGCCAGCTTTAATGCCTTTTTTCGTGTCCACTGTGGCAACAAGCCTGCATGAACCAGAATGCCGTTCTCACCGACAGGATATGCCAATGGGCGGGTCCTGAACCAATCAAGCAGTTCCGCACTGTCTGGCGCATCGAAAATCGGTTTGACTGTATCACCAGTTTTCATCTTGCGGATGCCTGCAGCAATGCCGAGCAGATGCAGGTCATGGTTGCCCAGCACAGTCTGCGCACGGTCTCCCATCGCCATGATCCGACGAAGCACACCGATAGAATCAGGGCCCCGATTGATAATATCGCCAGTGAACAGCAACTGGGCATTGGGATCTTCTTTATCGATAATGGCAAGCAACTGATCCAGCTGCTCTAGACAGCCGTGAACGTCGCCGATGATGAATGTGGTCATGAGTCAGGTTATGGTTACGAATACAGCCCGCAAGAATACATTATTCGCACTTGGAGTGTCTAGAAACTGCACTGATACGCAGTCCTTCAGTCTCACATATCATCCAACGACAGCCCTTTTCTCTCAATCTGATACCCACTGAGTTCTGGCGCTGATTTCAGACAAACATCAATTTTGCTTTCAAGAGCAGAAAGACTGATTTTCTCTGGATTCCGCTTGATCTCATAGAAAACCGCTTTCTTAGCAGCATCGTCAACAGCAATCAGGTCAATCTCATTCTGACCGCTTCGATCCCACCACTGCCCCAGTGCAGTGTACTGACCTGTCTCACGGAGTTTCTCGAAAAAATACTGTTCGAGTACCCGTCCAGAATAAGTCTCATACCGCTGAATAGCATCTGCCTTCAACTGTTCATAGTTGTTGGCTGCAATCAACTGCTGACTGTTCTGAATAAAGGCGAACCAGAACATCAGGAACCTGTCTGTCATCCGAAAACTGGTACGACGGCTTCCCGGCTTCTGATACATAGGAACGTATCTAGTAATCAGGTTGAAGATGTTCTCAAGTTTAGCCAAGTGTCCATTGATCTGCACATCTACCCTATCCTGCAGTTCTGAGCGCTTGGTGATGCCAGAGGCAATATTCTTCAGGATAGAGAAATACACGCCATAATCCGATTTGAATTCATTGGCAAGCATGATGTTTCCCTCGTTCAGGAAAATGCTGTTCCGACTGAAATAGAGATCGAACATTTTCTGGCGGGTAAATGCCTGTGCATCAATAATCGTCTCGACATACTTCGCCACGCCACCTGTCAGGCAGTACAGCGCCAGAAGGTCATCATTTTCATAGTCAGGACTGTAATCCTGAAGAATCTGTTTCAAGATGGATGGTGTAAAAGGCTCAACCCGCAGGAAAGTATCGGCGCGACCATACAGCGGTTCACTGTAATTCTCGAATATATTGCGCATAGCAGATGCGATTGAACCACTCAGAAACAGCCCCAGGCGGGTTCCATTCTTATTGAGATCCCAAAGACGCTGAAGCAGTGACCAGAAGGATGGATTGACATTGTTGAGCTCCTGGCATTCATCGATAATCAGATTGATGCGCTGAGAGCGGGACTGCTCAAAGATGAATTCGATGACATCGATGATTTTCGTGAATGTGGGGGCATATCTTAAGCTGAGCTTCTTTACCACCTCTTGCATCCACATCTCAGCAAGATCCGCCTCCCTCGCATAGTTGTAGGTGAAGCAGTAGAGGGTAGGCGCAGTATCATGGTCTGCCGCTTTCAGAAGAAGACTGGTTTTACCGATACGCCGTCTGCCACTGACAATGACCATCCGACTTCTTGCCTCGGATTCAACCCGCTGCTGAATCCCAGCAATAAGATCCAACTCGTTTTCTCTGCCATAGAATCTCATCACCCCTCCTGAAAACTGAAATCATGCGCTTACCAGCACTTTATATTATAGTGCGTAATATTACAAGCTGTAACGTTACAAAATATCAGTTTCTTAGTGCGGTTGTCCATCTCCATAATCAGGCGAAAATACCGGGAAAATTGGCGCTGATTGATTATGTTTCCCGTAAACAGCAACTGAGCATTAGTCTCTTCTTTATCGATGATAGTAAGCAACTGATCCAGCTACTCCAGACAGCCATGAACATCGCCGATGATGAATGTGGTCATGAGTCAGGTTATGGTTACGAATACAGCCCGCAAGAATAAATTATTCGAGCTGGGAGTGTCTATAAATTGTGGGAAACAACTTAGCCACACAAACAAAGCGATTCTGAAAGTAAATATAAAAACATTGAATGAAATTTCGATAATAATCTTCTGATTTTCAGCATATTCAAGTGTGTAACCATCCCCTAAAACAGTAGCGTTTAAAATTAGAGTTCTCCCATCAACAGG
>CAZHQM010000161.1:0-3718 GCA_964534155.1 uncultured Oxalobacter sp. | reverse complement strand
GGGCTCGAACCCACGACAACCAGAACCACAATCTGGGACTCTACCAACTGAGCTACTCCCACCATTACAGATGCAGAACATCGTAGAATTTGAGATTATATAAATCTCAATAAATCTTGGCAAGTGTTTTATCAACGCTTGAGGTTGGGTTAAAACACAAAGGCAGTGGTCTTTGGCTGAACCAGTGGTTCAATCTCGGTCTCGAACAGACCTGTCGTCTCAAAAGTGCCGTCAGGCTGTTTCTGCATCAGCTCAACCTGAGCAATGGCAGGCATCTGACGGAACACAATCACCCTGCCCTGATGTGCCAGACGGTTCAGGATGCTGTCAGGGACTGCATCGATACTCCCTGACAACACAATCAGGTCAAATTTCTGTTCTTCTGAGAGATACTTTTCAGGCGTCAGGCCATCAGCACAGACCGCACGGATATTGCGGACATCCTGTCCTGCCAGATTGGTCCGCGCCTTTTCTGCCAGCTCAGGCTGGATTTCGACTGTTGTCACAAAACGGGCACAGGATGCCAGCAGGGCTGTGGTGAACCCTGTACCTGTGCCAATCTCAAGCACGGTCTCATGTTTCTGCGGAGCCGCCGCCTGCAGCAGCAGTGCATCGGTCTGAGGCAGGGACATCTGCTGACCGTATCCGATAGGAATCCGCATATCGGCGAATGCAAAGTCACGGTAGCCATCAGGCACATAGGCAGAACGGTCAACAGCATCAAAGGCTTCAAACACCAGAGGCAGATGGACACTCCCTGCACGGAGCTGGTTCTCAATCATGTTCTGATAGGCATCAAGCATGGTGTTTTCCCCAACTGTTCCAATCAGTCATTGTAGATACGGGCACCCAATGCCTTATAGACGGCATTCTCATCCTTGATGGTTTCGTATTTCTGAGCCAGCAGGGACATCATCGCCTGGTTTTCAGAGCATCTTGCCTGCAGCCAGTCTTTCATCTCATAGGAACCGACCTGATAGCGTTTGTGGCTGTATGCACTGAGTTTGACGCCGTTGTCGTATTTCTGCTGGGCAATCGCAATCTGGGCACGTGCCTTCTCATAAGCGTAGTAGTAGGTGTCGACTTCGTTCAGTGCGGTGTTGACGGCAGAGGTCAGCCCCAGTTTCGCTTCTTCAAAGGATGCCTCAGACATCTTGATGTTCCAGCGCAATCTGTTCCACTGCAGGAATGGCAGGCTCAGGTTGACCAGTCCACCGAGGTTTGGTGAGTTGAACATGGTGTGCGCACGGTTGGAAGAGACACCCAGTGAACCACCGATGCTGATGCTTGGATAGAGGTCTTTCTTGACAGCGTTCCAGTCCATGAATGCAGACTGGACACGGAATTCAGCCGCCTTGACATCAGGACGCATGCCCAATGCCGCAACCGGCACATTCAGGTCAACACCGATCAATGGAATTGCCAGTAGGTTGTCTGCCACGGTATCGAGCGGATCATCAGGACGCAGGTTCAGCAGGTTGCGGAGCATCTGTTCTGCTGTCTTACGCTGGACTTCCAGAGATGCCAAGGCATCTTTTTCACCGAGCAGTGCTTTTTCAGCATTCAGTGGTTCAGAAATATCGACCGTACCGACCTGATGTTTACGCCTGGAGATATCCAGGAGCTTGGTGTAGAAGTCGATGTTCTGCTTGGTGATGTTGATTGCCTGTTTGATATAGACGAGGTTGAAATAGCCATCGACTACGTTGTTGACCAGTGCAAGACGGCTGCTTTCGAGATCCAGCCTGGTTGCCTTGTACTCCCATTCCTGAGCAGAAGCCGCATCACGCAGTCTGCCCCAGAGATCGAGTTCATAGCTGACCCCGATATCTGCACCGTATTTATGGGTGGTTACGCCTTTCTGGAGATTCTTGTTTGCCGATGCATCCGCGCCTGCATTGAATGTCGGAACAAGGTCTTCACCCAGCATATTCGCCTGATACAGCGCCCTGTTGACATTGATGGCACTCTTACGCAGATCGATATTGTTTGCCAGGGCATGATCCACCATGGCATTCAGATGGGCATCGCCGTAGCCTTTCCACCATTCACGGTCAACCCGGTACTGTTCAGCGATAGCCTGCTGGGAAATCAGTCCATTGTCCGGTATATCAGTCATCTGGGTCGCACACCCTGCCAGCATCGCGCAGAGCAGAGCCGCCGGAACAAAACGCTTCATCCGCATAACGTATCCATCCTATAAAAGTCAACAATCGGCAACCGTCATCACCATGATAACCATCATGCAATGACACATTGTGACAGTGTAAGGAAAATAGCGGAGAAACACAAAAAACAACTGTAACAAAATTTATATATCCAGTCGGGATATGTCGCGAATACGCACTGCCATTAAAAGTAACAAACTGTACTGAAAGTTCTCCTCACACACGATATCGTGTAAACTACATCATTGGTTAAATCCCTCTTGGGGGAATGGCTGTTTGACAGACTGAATAAAGGATCTCCTGATGGCGGCTCTCTTACGGAATAAAAAACTGATCATCATTGTGGTGGCGGTTCTCATCGGTGCACTGGTTGCGTGGCGTTTCCTGAAACCTTCCTCGACACCGGATGGACTGGCATCGGGCAATGGGCGCCTTGAAGCGACCGAAACCGCTGTGGCAACCAAGGTCCAGGGCAAACTCACCGAGGTGCTTTTCAGGGAAGGCGATGACCTTGAGAAGGATCAGGTTGCGGCATTGATGGATGATGCCCAGATCAAGGCAGAAGTCGCAGCCGCTGAGGCAGCTGTCGAACAGGCGAAAGAAAATGCCCTGATTGCCCGTGAAAACGTAAAGAGTGCTCAGAGCCAGCTGGATCTTGCCAGTGCCACCCTGAAACGCACTGAAGCCCTGATCAAGGAAGGTTATGTCTCTGTTGAAACCCGCGACAAAGACATCAACAGCATGAAAACCGCACTCGCGAACCTTGCCAGCGCAAGGAATCAGGTAATCGAGGCAGATGCCCTTGTCAAACAGCGGATGGCTCAGGCTGAGGCGGCGAAAAGCAATCTCAATGACCTGACCCTGCGCGCCCCAGTGAATGGCAGGATCCTGTACCGTCTGGCTGAACCCGGTGAGGTTCTCGCCCCAGGCGGCAAGGTCTTCTCCATCCTGGACATGAATGATGTCTATATGTATGTCTATCTTGCCAGTGCAGATGCCGGCAAGGTTGCCATCGGCAGTGAGGCAAGGATCCTGCTGGACGCATTGCCAGACCAGCCTATCCCTTGTTCTGTCATCTATGTTTCTCCTCGCAACCAGTTCACACCGAAAGAAGTTGAAACCAAGGATGAACGCGAAAAATTCATGTTCCGGGTCAAGCTGAAAGTCGATCCAGAATGGATCAAGGAACATGGCGCCATTGCAAAACCAGGGATGCCGGGAACCGGCTGGGTCAAGACCCAATCCGATGCTCCATGGCCATCTAACCTTCAGGTGAAGTAAATGTCTTCCGTAGCTGCGCAGCTCACCGATGTCAGCCTGACATATGGCAAGGTGACTGCGCTCGACAATCTGACCCTCACCATTCCTGGTGGCTGCATGGTCGGGTTGATCGGTCCTGACGGTGTCGGCAAATCATCGATGCTGTCCCTGATTTCGTGCGCCAAGAAAATCCAGCAGGGACAGATCCAGGTGCTGGAAAACGACATCAGCGACAGCGGCATCCGCAATGCCCTGATCCCACGGATCGCCTATATGCCTCAGGGCTTGGG
>CAZHQM010000160.1:0-3721 GCA_964534155.1 uncultured Oxalobacter sp. | reverse complement strand
CTTCGCCAAGCCGCCCCCCGATAATGACCCCTAGGACCCCATAGAAAAGCATATCGTCTGGATCACTGGATACCCAGCCTTGGCTCTGGTAGTGAGGACGCTTGACCCGGATCTTGCCAAGGATGACAAACGCAACGAATCCGATCATGTACATCAGACCGTACCAATGGACGCCGAAAGAGCCGATACGGAAAGCAACAGGATCAGGTAATGGATGGACCAGCATGATAATGAATGGACGGATTGACCGTCTTTTAAATCTGTTAAAACAATACTGCTATATAATAGCTCATTTAGTGTCCTGAAGTATCAACCTTTTTGGACAGAGCTGGCAGACGGTTTTGCCCAGTATTGAATAAAAACAAAACATATTCGGAGATATAAATGCCTCGTTATCGTTCCTGGACTTCCACCCACGGAAGAAATATGGCTGGTGCCCGTGCGCTGTGGCGTGCAACCGGCATGAAAGACGGTGATTTTGAAAACAAACCTATCATCGCTGTCGTCAACTCTTTCACCCAGTTTGTCCCAGGTCATGTCCACCTGAAAGACATGGGTCAGATGGTTGCCCGCGAAATTGAAAAGGCTGGTGGCGTTGCCAAGGAATTCAATACCATCGCTATCGATGACGGTATCGCAATGGGTCACGGCGGTATGCTGTATTCCCTGCCACATCGTGAACTGGTTGCTGACTCCATCGAATACATGGTTGAGGCTCACTGCGCAGATGCGATGATCTGCATCTCCAACTGTGACAAGATCACCCCAGGGATGCTGATGGCGGCAATGCGTATGAACATCCCTACCATCATGGTTTCCGGTGGTCCTATGGAAGCGGGCAAACTGACCGCTGTCATCCCAGGCCAGCAGGTTATCCGTGTTGACCTGATCGATGCGATGATCCAGGCTGGTGACCCTAACAACAGCGATGAACTGGTTGATGACTACGAACGCTGTGCCTGCCCTACCTGCGGTTCCTGCTCCGGTATGTTCACCGCAAACTCTATGAACTGCCTGATGGAAGCTCTGGGTATGGCTCTGCCAGGTAACGGCACCATGCTGGCTACCCACGCTGACCGCAAGGAACTGTTCCTGCAGGCTGCACGCAAGATTGTTGAGATCACCCGCGCATGGTACGAAAAAGATGACGCTTCTGTCCTGCCACGTTCTATCGTGACCAAGGCTGCACTGGAAAATGCGATGGCACTGGACGTTGCAATGGGTGGTTCCACCAATACCGTCCTGCATCTGCTGGCAATCGCAAACGAAGGCGGTGTTGATTTCACCATGGCTGATATCGACCGTGTTTCCCGCAAGATTCCTTGTATCTGTAAGGTTGCTCCTTCCACACACGATTACTATGTTGAAGACGTTCACCGTGCTGGCGGTATCATCGGCATCATGGGCGAACTGAACCGTGCTGGTCTGATCGATCCTTCCTGCGGTACCGTTTACGGTGGTTCCATTGGTGAAGAAATCGCGAAATACGACATCATCACCAGCAATGACCCAGCTGTTGAAACCTTCTACAAGGCTGCTCCTGGTGGTGTCCGCACTGTTGAACCATTCTCTCAGGATAAACGCCATGCAACCCTGGACAAGGATCGTACCGCTGGCTGTATCCGTGACCTGGCTCACGCTTACACTGTTGAAGGTGGCCTGTCTGTCCTGTTCGGCAACATCGCTGAAAATGGCTGTATCGTGAAAACTGCTGGCGTTGACGAAAGCATCTTCGTCTTCTCTGGTAAGGCACGCATCTTCGAAAGCCAGGAAGATACTGTTGAAGCAATCCTCGGCGACAAGATCAATCCAGGTGATGTTATCATCGTCCGTTACGAAGGTCCTAAGGGTGGTCCAGGTATGCAGGAAATGCTGTACCCAACTTCTTACATCAAGTCCAAGGGTCTGGGTAAATCCTGTGCGCTGTTCACTGACGGCCGCTTCTCTGGTGGTTCTTCTGGTCTGGTTATCGGCCATGCTTCTCCTGAAGCAGCATCCGGTGGTGCAATCGGCCTGATCGAAGAAGGCGATATGATTGATATCGACATTCCAGCACGCACCATCCAGCTGCGTGTCAGCGATGAGGAAATGGCAGCACGCCGTGCGAAGATGGAAGCAAAAGGCGCTGACGCATGGAAGCCAAACCGCTCCCGTGTTGTTTCCAAGTCCCTGAAGGTTTACGCATCCACCGCAGCATCTGCTGACCGTGGTGCTATCCGCGAACTGAAGGAATAATTCATTTTTTCGGCAAAGTCCCTGCTTCGGCAGGGATTTTTGCGTTTTATGTCTGCAAAATTCGAGCTTTTCAGAGGCTTGTTCTATAATCGCCTTAACTTAACAGGATTTCATTATGGACAAAAACTCAACAATTAAAAGCGAGGTCTGGTCTGGTCGTTTCTCTGAGCCAGTCGATGAGCTCGTTCAGCGTTACACCGCATCCGTCACCTTCGACAAACGCATGGCGGCTTTCGATATCCAGGGCTCTCTGGCACATGCCGAAATGCTCTGCGCTCAGAAGATCCTGACTGAACAGGATCTGGCTGACATCCAGCGTGGTCTTGCCCAGATTCTGGAAGAAATCAAGGCAGGTCAATTCAACTGGTCTATCGGTCTGGAAGATGTTCACATGAACATTGAGCGCCGTCTGACCGACCTGATCGGTGACGCAGGTAAACGTCTGCATACCGGCCGTTCCCGTAATGATCAGGTTGCCACCGATATCCGCCTGTATCTGCGTTCTGCCATCGATGATATCGATGCACTGCTCAAGAGCCTGTGCCATTCTCTGGCAAATCTGGCTGAGAAACATTACGACACCATCCTGCCGGGTTTCACCCATATGCAGGTCGCACAGCCTGTGACTTTCGGTCACCATCTGCTGGCTTATGCAGAGATGTTCTGCCGTGATATCGAACGTATGCGTGACTGCCGCAAGCGTGTGAACCGTCTGCCTCTGGGCGCGGCTGCACTGGCTGGCACCACTTTCCCAATCGACCGTGAACGTGTTGCGAAGACCCTCGGGTTTGAGGATGTCTGCCGTAATTCGCTGGATGCTGTTTCTGACCGCGATTTTGCGATTGAATTCTGTGCGGCTTCTTCTCTGGTGATGACCCATATCTCCCGCCTGTCTGAAGAACTGGTCATCTGGATGAGCCCACGCGTCGGCTTCATCGATATTGCTGACCGCTTCTGCACCGGCTCTTCCATCATGCCTCAGAAGAAGAATCCTGATGTGCCTGAACTGGCACGTGGCAAAACCGGCCGTGTGAACGGTCATCTGATTGGTCTGCTGACGCTGATGAAAGGTCAGCCGCTGGCATACAATAAGGATAATCAGGAAGACAAGGAACCTCTGTTCGATACCATCGACACCGTTTCTGACACCCTGCGTATCTTCGCTGATATGGTGAGCGCAATCACTGTGAAACCAGAAATGATGCGTCAGGCTGCCCTGCAGGGTTTTGCGACCGCAACCGATCTGGCTGATTATCTGGTCAAGAAAGGTCTGCCTTTCCGTGCGGCACATGAAGCGGTTGCCCGTGCAGTCCGTTTCTGTGTTGAACATGACTGTGACCTGAGTGATATGACTCTGGATCAGATGCGTGAATTCTCTCCACTGATTGAATCTGATGTGCTGGGTGCCCTGACGCTGGAAGCTTCTGTCAGTGCCCGTGCCCATATCGGTGGTACTGCACCTGAACAGGTCAAAGGTGCAATCGCT
>CAZHQM010000159.1:0-3740 GCA_964534155.1 uncultured Oxalobacter sp. | reverse complement strand
TCTCTCAACAGCGCCACGGTTCATGACAGGCAGAACACCTGGCAGAGCCAGGTCAACGGCACAGGCCTGGGTGTTTGGTTCGGCGCCGAAACTGGTTGAGGCACCGCTGAAAATCTTTGAGACGGTTGAAAGCTGCACATGCGTTTCAAGACCGATGACTACTTCCCACTGCATAATTTTCCTCTATGAAATACTTTGCAATTCCTGATTATTCAGGTGCCTTCAGATGCCAGTCGGTCACCTGCTGGAAGCGGTGAGCGGCATTCAGGAGCTTCGCTTCAGAGAACCAGCTGCCGGTCAGCTGCAGGCCGACAGGGCGTTTTGCATGGTCACCCTGACCGAAACCGCAAGGGATAGACATCCCAGGCAGACCAGCCAGATTGGTTGAGATGGTGAAGATGTCACCCAGATAGTTCGCAACAGGGTCATCGACCTGAGCACCCAGGTCCCATGCAACGGTTGGCGCAACAGGGCCCATGATGATATCGCACTGGGTAAAGGCATTCTTGTAATCGTTTGCAATCAGACGGCGGACACGCTGTGCCTGAATGTAATAGGCATCATAGTAACCATGGCTCAATACATAAGTGCCGACAAGGATACGGCGCTGGACTTCATCACCGAAACCCTCAGAGCGGGATTTACGGTACATATCCTGCAGGTCGGTGTACTGCTCTGCACGGTAGCCATAACGGACACCGTCATAACGGCTCAGGTTGGAAGAAGCCTCGGCAGGAGCGATGACATAGTAGGCAGGAATACACAGGTTTGTATTCTGCAGGGAGATGTCAACGAGTGTTGCGCCCAGTTTCTCAAAAACCTTCAGTGCTTCACGGATAGGCTGTTCAACCTCAGCGGACAGGCCCTCACCGAAATATTCCTTTGGCAGACCGATACGCAGACCATCGAGTGGTTTATCCAGATTGGTGGTGTAATCATCGACAGGGCGGTTCATCGAGGTAGAATCCTTAGGATCGAAACCAGCGATTTCACCCATCAGCAGGGCACAGTCCTGAGCAGTCTGCGCAATCACCCCACCCTGATCCAGCGAAGATGCGTAAGCAATCATCCCATAGCGGGAAACACGGCCGTAGGTTGGTTTGATACCGGTCACGCCACAGAAAGAAGATGGCTGACGGATGGAACCACCGGTATCGGTTGCAGTCGCAGCAGGAGCCAGACGGCCAGCAACAGCCGCAGCAGAACCGCCAGAAGAGCCACCAGGAACCGCGCGGGTATCCCAAGGATTCTTCACAGCGCCGAAAGCGGAATTCTCATTCGCAGAACCCATCGCGAATTCGTCGCAGTTCAGCTTGCCGAGATTCACCATCCCGACAGCTTTCAGTTTTTCAACAACAGTCGCATCGAAAGGGCTCACATAATTTGCCAGCATCTTGGAGCCAGCGGTTGTGCGCCAGTCTTTCGTCACGAAAATATCTTTATGTGCGATAGGAACACCGGTCAGTGGGTGAGCATCGCCTTTCGCAAGCCATTCATCGGCTGCGGCGGCCTGTTTCATGGTCAGGTCTTCATCAACATGCAGGAAAGCATTCAGCTCACTGGCATTGATACGTTTAAGGAACAGACCGGCAAGTTCAGATGCCGAAATCTGTTTGGTCTGCAGCAGGGCAGACAGTTCCGAGAGAGTTTTTGTATGCATGGATTGGATAACTGCAAAAATAACCGGATGACAGGTAAATGCCGTCAGGCAGATACCGTTTATTCAATAACCTTTGGAACAAGGAAGAGACCGTTTTCAACGGCAGGGGCAGGTGCCTGATAGTCTGCGCGTCGGTCTTCTTCTGTCACAGCGTCAGTCCGCAGACGGAGTGCAACATCGTCCTCGAATGCTGAAACTGGGTGGGCAAGTGGTTCAACACCAGTGGTGTCAGCAGAGCGCAGCTGTTCAACCAAATCCAAAATGCGGTTAAGCTGCTCTGTGGTTTTCTGTATCTGTGCTTCGGAAACGTCAAGCTGTGCCAGCTTGGCGATACGGTCCACATCAGAGAGTTCAAGTGCCATAAGTCTGATAGTTCCTTCAATATTTACGGGTAAACGCACTGAAATGCGGTTCTACGGATATATATCCATGAAATTATAAGGTAGAATGTGAACGAGTTACACATCTGCACGTCTGCACTTGGACATGGCAGATGCATTTTTTTGGGGATCTGCAGCCGTAAGGGGCTGTTTTTTATACATTTTGAAATCATGTTTGGTTTTTTCCGCAGTTTTTTCTCTAACGATCTGGCAATCGACTTGGGTACCGCCAATACCCTGATTTATGTGAAAAACTCTGGCATCGTCCTCGACGAGCCATCCGTTGTCGCAATCCGCTATGATGGTCCGGGTGCCCGCAAGAGCATTCAGGCTGTTGGCCATCAGGCAAAACAGATGCTGGGCCGTGTCCCAGGCAACATGGACGCTATCCGTCCTATGAAAGACGGCGTTATCGCTGATTTCACCGTAACTGAACAGATGCTCAAGCAGTTCATCCGTATGGTTCATGATGCGCGCTTCTTCCGCCCATCTCCTCGGATCATCATCTGCGTGCCATGTGGCTCCACCCAGGTGGAACGCCGTGCTATCCGCGAATCCGCTCTGGCTGCAGGTGCATCCAAGGTTTACCTCATTGAAGAACCAATGGCAGCAGCGGTCGGTGCTGGTCTGCCAGTCTCCGATGCAACCGGTTCCATGGTCATTGACATCGGTGGTGGTACCACTGAAGTCGGTGTCATCTCCCTGGGTGGTATGGTTTACAAGGGCTCCATCCGTGTGGGCGGCGACCGTTTCGACGAAGCAATCGTCAACTACATCCGCCGCAACTATGGCATGCTCATCGGTGAGCAGACCGCAGAAGCCATCAAGAAAAATGTCGGTTCTGCATTCCCAACCGGTGAAATCCGTGAAATGGAAATCAAGGGTAGAAACCTTGCTGAGGGTATTCCTCGTTCCTGCACCGTTTCCAGCAATGAAATCCTTGAAGCACTGCAGGATCCATTGGGCCGTATTGTTGCAGCTGTCAAGGAAGCTCTTGAACAGGTTCCTCCAGAACTCGGTGCCGATATCGCTGAAAAAGGCATGATGCTCACCGGCGGTGGTGCACTGCTCCATGACTTCGACCGTCTGCTCTCCGAAGAAACCGGTCTGCCAGTCCTGATCGCAGAAGATCCACTGACCTGCGTTGTACGTGGCTGTGGTATCGCATTGGAACACCTCGACCAATACGAAAACATTTTCTCTTATGAATAAAATGCAGGGCTCCCGACAGGGAGCCTGTATTTTTGAGTGAAATGCAAAACGGTCATTCGCCACTTTTCAAGCAGGGAATCCCAGCAAAGGTGAAACTCATCATCTTTGTTGTGCTTGCGCTCATCCTGTTGGTCGGGGATGCCCGCTTCAAGGTCCTGAACAGCGTCAGGACGGTCATTGCCATGGTCATCCATCCATTCCAGCGGATTGCCTTTGTGCCTGCCGACCTGTTCGACTCCACTGAAGAGCAGTTCCGTTCAGGCGATGACATGCTGGCGGAAATCGACGAGCTCCGTGCCCAGATGACCAAGAATGCGCCTGCCGTGCAGCGCAATGCCCTCCTTGAGCAGGAAAACGCCCAGCTCAGGAATCTGCTTGGGCTCAAACAGCGCATGAAAGTGCCTGTCCTGCCGAGCGAGATTCTCTACGATATCCATAACAACTTCATCAACAGGTTGAGTAGTTGTTTCTTCGGCAAAAGACATAGC
>CAZHQM010000158.1:0-3850 GCA_964534155.1 uncultured Oxalobacter sp. | reverse complement strand
GGAGACAGAGGAGGAGATTGCTGCAACGAACAGCAGGAAGAAGAACATGATGCCGAAGATCTTGCCCCCTGCCATCTGGCTGAAGACGGCTGGCATCGAGATGAAGGTCAGGCCAGGACCTGCCTGAGGTTCAATGCCGAACACGGTGATAGCTGGCAGTACCATCAGCCCACACATAAAGCTGATAGTCGTGGTCAGCCCGATGACCTGGACGGCAGTGCGGTGCAGGGAAACATCCTCACCTGCATAAGAGCCATAGGTGACCATGATTCCCATGCCAATCGACATCGAGAAGAAGCCGGTTGCAATCACATCAATCAGCATGCTGCCGGTAACCTTGGAGAAGTCAGGTTCCAGATAGAGCATGATGCCGTCAATCGCCCCGGGCAGGGTCAGGACGCGGACAATCAGCAGACCGATCAGTCCCAGCAGACAGACCATCAGGTATTTGCTGCAGCGCTCGATACCTTTCTGGATGCCCATGATAATGATGGCTACGGTCGCCGCCATGAACAGGAAATGGTAGATGAGCGGCTCACCGGCATTGGATACAAAGCCTTCAAACATCGAGGTCAGCAGCGGGCCATCAGAGGTATCCAATGAGCCTGATGCGAATTTAACCAGATAGGCGATTGTCCAGCCACCGACCACGCTGTAGAAAGACAGGATGATGAAAGGCACAAGGGTTGCCAGATAGCCAAAGCCTTTCCAGCGCTTGCCCCCGAGTTTCTCGAAGGCACCGACAGGACTTTTCTTGGAGATGGATCCCATGGCGATTTCGCCGGTCATCAGCGCCATGCCGAATGTGAGTGCGACTGCAAGATAGATGACGAGGAATGCGCCGCCTCCGTTCTTGGCTGCCATGTATGGGAATTTCCAGATGTCGCCTAAGCCGACTGCGGAGCCAGCCGCTGCGAGAATGAAACCGAGGCGAGAGCCCCATTCAGCACGTTTTCCAGTGTTGTCTGCCATAATTTCTTATGAGAATTAATCAGCGAGACCCTTCCATGAGATGAGTCCGCCGTCGTTGATATCAAAGAGTGCCAGGACACGTCTGAGTGTCTGATTGACCATTGCATCAATACTTTGCGGACGGTCATAAAAGGATGGCACAGGAGGGAAGATGATACCATTCATTTCAGTAACGTATGTCATATTCCTGATATGTGCGAGATTTAATGGGGTTTCGCGTGTCATCAATACCAATTTCCGCCGTTCTTTCAGGATGACATCAGCCGCACGGGTGATGAGGTTGTCGCAGAATCCATTTGCCACTGCCGCCAGTGTTCGCATCGAGCACGGCGCAACAATCATACCGAGGCTGGAGAAAGAGCCACTGGCTATCGGTGCACCGATGTCCTGCTGGCTGTAAACATGGTCGGCAAGGGACGCCACCTGTTCGATGGTGAGATCCGTCTCATGATTGATGGTTTTCTTCCCGGCATCCGAGATGACCAGATGGGTCTCGATTTCAGGAATGACCTGAAGCAGTTTCAGCAGATTGATGCCATAGAGGGCGCCACTGGCGCCCGTGATGGCGATGATGAGATTCTGTTTTACGGTCATCGGCGTCTCCCGTTTGACTGGTTCAGGCGGGCAAAGGCTGCCGCCATGGCGTTGCCCCCGCTGTCCTGCCTGTTTTCCTGCTGTGGGCGGTTCATCGGCTGTTTCTTCGCAGGCACTTTGGCAGGACGGTTTCCCATCGGTGATGGCACGTCGTTCAGGTTCATCGACAGGGCAATGCGTTTGCGTCGGGTATCAACATCCAGTACCTTGACCTTCACCAGCTGACCGGTTTTCACAATCTGGTGCGGGTCAGAAACAAAGCGGTCTGACAGGACAGAGATATGGACGAGTCCATCCTGATGCACCCCGATATCGACAAATGCACCGAATGCCGTGACATTGGTAACGACACCTTCGAGGATCATGCCAGCTTCAAGGTCATCGAGGGTTTCAATGCCATCCTTGAACTTCGCATAGACAAATTCAGGGCGTGGGTCTCTGCCGGGTTTTTCTAACTCGCTCAGGATGTCCCGCACGGTCGGAATGCCGAACTGTTCATTGGCATAGCGTTCCGGACGGATGCGTTTGAGCATATCGGTATTGCCCAGAATTTTGTGGATGTCGGTCTTGAGGTCATCCAGCATGGTGGAGACCAGTCCATAGGATTCGGGATGGACAGACGAGGCATCGAGTGGGTTATGACCTTGGGTGATGCGCAGGAAGCCCGCCGCCTGTTCAAAGGTCTTGGCGCCGAAGCGGGGCACATCCATCAGTTTCTTTCGGTCAGTGAAAGGACCGTTTTCATTGCGGTGACGGACGATGTTGCCGGCAATGCCTTCGGTCAGTCCAGATACACGGGTGAGCAGAGGGACGGATGCGGAATTCACATCCACCCCGACAGCGTTCACGCAGTCTTCAATGGTGGCATCCAGTGAGCGTGCCAGCCGAGTCTGGGCGACATCATGCTGGTATTGTCCGACGCCGATGGATTTCGGTTCAATCTTCACCAGCTCTGCCAGTGGATCCTGCAGGCGTCTGGCGATAGAGACGGCTCCCCGCAGGGAAACATCCATGTCAGGCAATTCCTGTGCCGCATATTCTGATGCGGAGTAAACCGATGCGCCTGCTTCGGAGACCACGACACTGATGATGCTGCGGTCTTTATAAAGGGCTGTGAGCTCTTTTGCCAGCTTGTCGGTTTCACGGGATGCTGTGCCGTTGCCGATGGCGATGAGTTCGATATTGTGCTTCTCGATCAGCTTGGACAGTGTGCGCAGGGCACCTTGCCAGTCATTGCGTGGCTGATGCGGGTAAACCGTGTCAGTGGCCAGGACCTTGCCTGTGGTATCGACGACAGCGACTTTCACGCCGGTGCGGATGCCAGGGTCGAGCCCCATGGTGACTTTATGCCCGGCAGGTGCGGCAAGGAGCAGGGAACGCAGGTTCTTGGCGAACACCGAGATAGCTTCGTCTTCTGCCTTTTCTCGCAGGGCGGTGAGCAGTTCTGTTTCGATATGGGGGAAAATCCGGACACGCCATGCCCAGCGGACAGCATTCAGCAGCCATGCATCGGCAGGCCGTTCACGGTTCTCAATGCCCGCGCCTTTTGCAATCAGGGTTTCGCATGGATTCGGCGGATCGCTCCATTTCTGGGGCCCAGTCTCGGAATCCAGCCGGATGCGGACAGCCAGGACTTCTTCACGTCTGCCACGCAGGACTGCCAACATGCGATGTGAGGCAATGCTGTTGATGGATTCGGCATAGTCGTAGTAGTCGGTGAACCGCAGGTCATTTTCTTCTGCGCCTTCGATGACCTTTGCCTCCAGTACGCCATGTGCGTTGATGTAGCGTCTAACAGATGCCAAGATGCCAGCATCTTCTGAGAAACGCTCCATCAGGATCTGGCGGGCGCCATCCAGTGCGGCTTTGGTGTCAGGGACACCGGGGTTGTCGCCATCAGCAGTTGAAAACGGTTTCCGCAGATAATCGCCAGCGACAGTTTCTGGGTGCAGTGTTGGATCGGTCAACAGTCTGTCTGCCAGTTCTGCGAGCCCTGCTTCTGCCGCCAGTTTTGCCTTGGTGCGGCGTTTCGGGCGGTAGGGCAGATAGAGGTCTTCGAGCTGGGATTTTTCCTGTGCGGCCTCAATGGATGCCTGCAGGGGTGGCGTCATTTTCTGCTGGGCAGTGATGGATTCGATGATGGTCTGCCGCCGCTGTTCCAGTTCCCTGAGATAGACAAGGCGCTCCTGAAGCTGGCGCAGCTGTCCATCGTCTAGTCCGCCTGTTGCTTCTTTGCGGTATCTGGCAATGAAAGGTACGGTTGCTCCCTCATCGAGCAGGGCGA
>CAZHQM010000157.1:0-3909 GCA_964534155.1 uncultured Oxalobacter sp. | reverse complement strand
TTCGTTCCTTTAGTTATCTCTCAATATTTCTTTCTTAGGTTTCCGATCATTCGTCAGTAGAGACTGCCGCTGCACCGGAAACGATTTCTGTCAATTCTGTCGTAATCGCAGCCTGACGGGTCTTGTTGTAAACCAGACCCAGATCAGCAATCAGATTACCAGCGTTATCACTCGCAGATTTCATTGCGACCATACGCGCTGACTGTTCAGATGCGATGTTTTCAGCACAACCCTGATAGACGAGCGTTTCAATGTAACGTTCCAACAGAGTTGAGATGACGCTCTCAGCATCTGGTTCATAGAGGTAGTCAGGTGTAGGTGTACCTGGTTCGACAGCGAGGGCATCTGGCGCCAGAGGCAGAATCTGTTCAACAACGTTTTCCTGTTTCATGGTGTTGATGAACTTGTTGTAGCAGAGATAGACCGCGTCAAGTTTCTGATCGTTGTATTCATCGAGCAGGAGCTTGAGTGGACCAATCAGCTGTTCAACCTTTGGCTGGTCACCCATCTGGACAGCATGGGAGATAACCCGTGCACCGATACGGTTCAGGTAGCCGAGGCCTTTAGAACCGATCGCCATGGTGGTGATCTTGTTGCCTTTCTTTTCTTCCTCGCGCATCCGGTTTGTGACCAGACGCAGGATATTGGTATTCAGACCGCCACACAGACCTTTGTCGGTGGTGACGACGATCATACCAATTGCCTTTGCACCAACCCGTTCAACCATGTATGGATGCTTGAACTCAGGGTTAGCGGCAGCCAAGTGCGATGCAATCGTGCGAATAGTTTCGCTGTATGGACGGGATGCGTGCATTCTATCCTGCGCTTTGCGCATTTTAGATGCAGCAACCATTTCCATCGCTTTGGTAATCTTCTTCGTGTTTTCAACACTGCGAATCTGATTACGTATGTCTTTGCCTGATGCCATTAGGCTTTACTCCTTCGCTTAGCGTCTGAAGTCCGATCTCATTCTGCGAAACTGCTGGTCTTCTTGAATTCAGCAATTGCGTCAGCCATCAGAGATTCGTCGTCTTTGTCGAGCTTCTTGTTGTCTTCAATACGCTTGAGCAGTTCAGGCTGAGCGGTCTTCATGTAGCCGTGCAGAGCAGCTTCGAATGGCAGGACATTCTTGACTGGAATATCATCCAGGAAACCACTGTTGACTGCGAACAGGGAGACGCACATCAGTGAGATTGGCAGAGGCTGGTACTGGTTCTGTTTCAGCAGTTCGGTAACGCGTGCACCACGATCCAGCTGACGGCGGGTTGCTTCGTCAAGGTCGGATGCGAACTGTGCGAACGCTGCCAGTTCACGGTACTGAGCCAAGTCAGTACGAATACCACCGGACAGGCCCTTGACCGCTTTGGTCTGTGCTGCAGAACCAACTCGGGAGACGGAAATACCTGCGTTAATTGCTGGACGGATACCAGCGTTGAACAGGTTGGTTTCCAGGAAGATCTGGCCGTCGGTAATGGAAATAACGTTGGTTGGGACGAACGCAGAGACGTCACCTGCCTGGGTTTCAATGATAGGCAGTGCTGTCAGAGAGCCGGTCTTACCCTTGACTTCACCGTTGGTGAATTTTTCAACGTAGTCAGCATTGACACGTGCTGCACGTTCGAGCAGACGGGAGTGCAGGTAGAAAACGTCACCTGGGAATGCTTCACGGCCTGGTGGGCGGCGCAGCAGCAGGGAAACCTGACGGTATGCGACTGCCTGTTTGGACAGATCGTCATAAATGATCAGTGCGTCCTGACCGCGGTCACGGAAGTATTCGCCCATGGTACAACCAGAGTATGGAGCGATGTACTGCATGACGGAGGATTCGGATGCGGTTGCTGCGACAACAATGGTGTATTCCATTGCGCCGTGTTCTTCCAGTGCGCGAACGATGTTCTTGACGGTGGAAGCTTTCTGGCCGATAGCGACGTAGATACAGACCATGTCCTGGCCTTTCTGGTTGATGATCGCATCGATAGCGATAGCGGTCTTACCAGTCTGACGGTCACCAATGATCAGCTCACGCTGGCCACGGCCGATAGGAACCATGGAGTCGATTGCTTTCAGGCCGGTCTGCATTGGCTGGGAGACGGACTGACGGGCAATAACCCCAGGAGCAATTTTTTCAATAGGCGCAGCCAGTTTGCAGTTGATTGGACCTTTGCCGTCGATAGGACGACCCAGGGAGTCAACAACACGACCCAGCAGTTCTGGACCGGTTGGGACTTCCAGAATACGGCCGGTGCAACGTGCTACGTCACCTTCGGAAATGTGGGCATATTCACCCAGAATAACGGCGCCAACATAGTGGCGTTCGAGGTTCAATGCAAGACCATAGGTGTTGCCAGGGAATTCCAGCATTTCGCCCTGCATTGCATTCGACAGGCCGCGGATGCGGCAGATACCGTCGGATACGGACTGAATCGTACCCTGATTGTGAATCTGAGCCTTGTCATCGAGGTTTTCGATCCGGCTTTTAATCAGATCACTGATTTCAGACGGGTTGAATGGCATACTAACTCCTAAAATTTTTATTCTGTTCTGCTATTTGCGAACGCCTTATGAAGCGATAGCTTCCTGCATCTTCTGCAGTTTGGAACTTACGGTCAGGTCCAGGACTTCGTCTTCAACAACAACCTTGTAACCGCCGATGAGGGATTCATCGATGGTGACGGAAGCGGTCAGTGGACGGTTGAACCGTTTTTCCAGTGCAGGGATGATAGCCTTGAGCTGTTCTTCAGGGATTGGGTACGCACTCATAATCTGAGCGTGAGCAGCACTCTTCGTGGAGCTTTTCAGCTTGTAGTATTCTTCGCTGATTTCTGGCAATGCACGGATGAAGTTTCTGACATTGTCATTCTTCAGAACCTTGACGAGCATCAGGATGAAGTCAACGACTTCAGTGGACTGGATGTCATCGTTGGAGATCAGGCTCTGGAGTTCTTTGCTCTTAGAGAGTTCCGCCATCTGGCTGACAAAGCTGTCGATCAGTTCGGTACCTTTTTCGCCACCTTTCTGGGAAAGGCTGAAAAGCGCTTCGGCATATGGCAGAGCTGTATTTTTATTACTCATAATCACAACTCATTAGAAATTTGATTGAGCAGATCAGCATGGTTAGCGCTGGAGATTTCGCGTTTCAGGATCTGTTCAGCACCTTTCATTGCCAGTGCTGCGACCTGTGCACGGAGTTCTTCTTTTGCACGGAAGACTTCCTGTTTTGCTTCAGTTTTAGCCTGTTCGATTATCTTGGCAGCTTCTTCTTCAGCACGTGCCTTGATTTCTGCTGCTACGACGCCTGCGCGCTGTTCAGCTTCAGCGATGCGTTTTGCGCCTTCTTCACGAGCCTTCTTGATTTCAGCCTGAACCTGAGCTTCAACGTTTGCTACTTCCTGTTTGCTCTTTTCAGCAGCTGCGAGGCTGTCAGCGATTCTCTGGGAACGTTCGTCCAGTACTTTAACCAGTGGTGGCCATACGACCTTTGCGGTAAAGATTGCAAAGATGAGGAAGACCACAATCTGTACGAATATTGTGGCATTTAAGTTCACGGTTAATTCCTCTTAAAGTTGATTAATGTTCGATTATCAGATTCCAGAATCTGTTTCTGGATTTATACAAAGGAGGGTTTCCTTTGATTAAGCGCCACCGAATGGGTTAACGAACGCGAACATCAGGGAGATAGCAACCGCAATCAGGTAGACCGCGTCAACCAGACCTGCCAGCAGCAGGGTGTTGGTACGCATTGGGTTGGTCAGTTCTGGCTGACGAGCAGATGCTTCAATGAATTTACCGGACAGAACACCGATACCGATACCTGCACCGCAAGCTGCAAAACCAACGATGATACCGCAAGCAATAGCTAACATAATTTTTCTTCCTTTAAGTAAAAAATAATATTGATAAAAATTCGTT
>CAZHQM010000156.1:0-3956 GCA_964534155.1 uncultured Oxalobacter sp. | reverse complement strand
AGCCATGCCACCATTCCCGCAACCAAGGCAATATGCAAACCGGAAATTGCTATAAGATGCGAAATCCCTGCCTTGCTGAATACGCTCCAATCATGCTGCGATAGACTCCTCTGATCACCAATAACCAAGGCAATCACAACACCCGCCGCCGAAGAATCAGGAATTGCCCGAGCAATCTTTTCTCGAATACCACTTCGTACCATATGCACAAGATTCATCGGAGATAGGACAAAATCATCAAGCAGCACTGCACCATTACGATTGTTCTCACCAGAAACAAACCCAGTTGCTCCCAGATGACGCTCGAACAACCAACGTTCAAAGTCAAAACCATATGGATTCAATGTTCCATGCGGACACTTCAATCTGACTTCAAAACGCCATCGCTGTCCCACATGGATGGATGTTGTCGTATCTCTTGTTGAAAGCAGAATCTTCTCTGGAACATCAACAGACACCCCGTCAGACTCCGCCCTTTCCACAGAAAACTCAAAATTGGAACCTTTACCTATCGCATGAGGCAACGTTGACACAACACCTGTGACGGTAATCTGCCGCCCCTCCAGATTTTTTGACAGAACAACGCCACTGCCTTGCCTCAACACAAAAGCTGCAACAGCAATACCCAGACAAAAACCGCTAATCAATCGAACTGATCTCGATAAAATAACAGGTAGATGATTGAAAAACCGAGAAAAAGACAGAAGAAAGAGAAGGACAGCGACACCAAAAAACAATAGACAGAACTGGCAATCAGGCAACTCCGCCTGAAAAGCCATCCCCGCAACACCAAGTATGATTCCAATCAGAAAGGACATCAAATAATCTCAGCAAGTCTTGGTACTGCAGAAACAGCATTCAGACAGGTCTGTTCCGCCAGAATTTCTGCAGGTATTCCCCTTATGTCAGCAATCATCCGAGCAATACGCGGCAACTCTGTTGGACTGTTCTCTCTTTTATTTTTCCAGAAGGGAGGAAGATCAGGAGCATCCGTTTCAACAACAATGCTATCTATTGGCAACTCAATAACCAGTTTTTTTCGCTGCTGAGCCCTGTCATAAGTTGCAGTTCCACAGAAGCTCAACTTAAATCCCTGTGCAATATAAGCATAAGCCTGTTGAAGACTGCCATTGAATGCGTGGGCAATCCCTTTTTTCACCCCGCATTGTTTCAGGAACTTCAGGACTGAGTCAACAGAACGCAACGTATGAAGAAGTACCGGCAGATCAAAGCGTTTCGCAATCTGCAATTGCCTGACGAAAAAATACTCCTGCTTTTCCTTAACAGCAGGCCCCCTGCGTTCTGGAAGGTAAAAATCGAGACCAATTTCACCAACTGCTACAAAATGCGGATCAGATAGTTTTTCCTCAACCATCTGTTCGAGAACAACCAGATCCGATTCTTCACTTTGGGGAACATACAAAGGATGGATACCCAATGCATACGAACAACCAGCAAACGTATGGGCAATATCACAAACATGACTGAAGCTGTCCCGATCGATAGCTGGAATAAGTATGTGAGATACGCCATTTGCCCTTGCTTCAGCAACAACCCCGCCAATAATGCCAGAAAAGGGCTCAGCATTCAGATGACAATGGGTATCAATCCACACTTCAGACTCCGCTCAAATGTCCCTCAGTCTGTAGTTCAGTCAAGAACTTATCCGACATGCGATAGGCACGATCGCACTGCGAAGCCAGATCTGGATCATGCGTAACAATGACAAAGGCTGTATTCAGTGTCTGGGACAACTCCAGCATCAAACCGAAAATCTGGCGGGCAGTCGACCTATCAAGATTACCTGTCGGCTCATCAGCCAAAACACAGGCGGGCTTTGCCACCAAAGCCCGTGCCAACGCCACACGCTGACGTTCACCACCAGAAAGTTCGCCAGGCAAATGAGTCGCCCGGTCCTTCAACCCAACCCGAACAAGCATTTCCATTGCAGCGGCCTCAGCCACGTCCTGAGACTCTCGACGGATCAGAAAAGGCATCGCAACATTATCCAAAGCAGAAAATTCAGGCAGCAGATGATGGAACTGGTAGACAAACCCCAATTTCTCATTCCTCAGGGCATCGCATTCCGTTCCACTCAAACTAGACAACGATTTTCCAGTAAGAGCAACTGTGCCAGATGAAGGCGAATCCAGCCCCCCCAACAAATGCAAGAACGTTGATTTCCCAGAACCTGAAGCACCGACAATTGCAACACGTTCCCCCTCAGAAATCTGGAAATTGATATCGCGAAGAATCTCAACGGCATAATTCCCCTGTTGATAGGTTTTGCAGAGCCCTTCGCAGGAAATGACAACATTACTCATAGCGCAGAGCCTCCGCAGGTTTTACTTTCGCAGCACTCCAACTTGGGTACAAAGTTGCAAGGAAAGAAAGAATGACCGATGAACCGCCAATCTTAAGCACATCCATCCACTGAAGATCAGAAGGCAAGGTACTGATCAGATAGATATTCTTTGGTAAGAACTGAATACCGAAAAGCCGCTCAACAAAAGGCACAATCACATCAATATTCATGGAGACCAAGATACCAAAACCAACTCCAATCAATGTCCCAAGAATACCAGCCAAAGCCCCCTGGATCATAAAGATTTTCATAATTGAGCGAGGTGTCGCCCCCAGTGTCCGCAAAATCGCAATATCAGCCTGCTTCTCTGTCACAGTCATGACCAAGGTCGAAACCAGATTGAAGGCTGCCACAGCAATAATCAGCATCAAGATGATAAACATCATTTTCTTCTCAGTCTGGACAGCGGCAAACCAATTCTTATTCTGCTTTGACCAATCTCGAACCAATACCTCCTCATTCATCAGGCTGATGGACAGATCTCTGGCAACATTGGGAGCCTCATGCATATCTCGGATTTTCACCCGTAACCCTGTCGGTGCATCAGCACGGAAAATCTTCATGGCATCTCCCATACTGATAAAAGCCAGGGTCGAGTCAAATTCATAATGCCCTGCCTCAAAAATTCCCGAGACGGTAAACTGCTTCAACCTTGGCAGAATCCCTGCAGGTGTCACCTGCCCCTGTGGAATGATAACCGTCACCTTATCACCAGGACCAACATGCAGCATCCTCGCCATTTCACGGCCAATAGCAATGTTAAAACTGTCTGGCTGAAGGCTGGAAAAAGTTCCCTTCTTGAACTGTTTACCGACATCAGAAACTTCTCCCTCCATCGCCGGATCCACCCCGCGGACAATCACTCCTCGCATCAAATCTTCCCGAGTGACCATAGCCTGCCCCATGACATAAGGCGCAGCACCAACAACATCCTTGTTCTGCCTGACCACATCAGCAGTCTGTTTCCAATCTGGCAAACTGCCATAGACATCCTGAATTTCAATATGAGGCAACACAGACAGCATTCTGTCTCGAACCTCTTTCTGAAAACCATTCATGACAGACATGACAATAATCAGCGCAGCAACACCTAGCGCAATGCCTGCCATCGAAATCATTGAAATAAAAGAAATAAAACGGTTCCTGCCACTTCGCTTGCCCGACCTCAGATACCTCAACCCGACATACCACTCAAATGGCAGTTTAGAAAGAAACTTCAACACTTACTCCTGATTGAAATCTGGCAATAAGCCATACATAATCTCAGATGGTACACATTGTACATCTTATCCCCTAAGGACAATATCAGGAACATCGACAAACTCTTTTACAAAAAATCCTCTTTTCAAGAGAATTTGCCAGCCAATTCTATGCCTAAATTTATCCCAAGAATCCCTAAAGAAGCAAACCATCGCAAGCTTTCTGATGCAGGAATCCATCCCATGCTGGCAAAGATCCTTTCTTCCCGGGGAATTTCAGACCCAATAGAACTTGAAAACAGCTTCAGATGCATGATTCCGCCAGAAAAACTGCTGAATCTGGATAAAGCAGCTACGCTGATTACCGATGCAATCCTGACACAACAGAAAAT
>CAZHQM010000155.1:0-3966 GCA_964534155.1 uncultured Oxalobacter sp. | reverse complement strand
TGTTCGCTTGTCTGGCCAAATCTTCTTTCGCGTGACTGGAAGTAGGTGATCGCCTTTTCCAACTCAGCCTTGTTGAAATCGGGCCAGAATGTTTCTGTAAAATAAAGCTCTGTATAGGCAAGCTGCCAGAGCAGGAAATTCGATATTCTTCTCTCTCCACCAGTCCGGATGAAAAGATCTGGATCCGGAGCATAGGAAAGAGCAAGATATGATGCCAACGATTCTTTTGTCATATCCTCAGGCTTGATACCGTCAAGTGCCATCCGCTGGGCGGCCTGAAGGATGTCCCATTGCCCGCCATAATTGGCGCAGACAGTAAAGGTCATCGCGGTATTATTCTCCGTCAGCTGTTCAACCTCACTGACTGCCTGACGCAGTTCCTCATTGAAACCACTTAAGTCACCAACGACCCGCAGACGGATATTATTGCGATGCAGTCTTGCTGCCTCTTTCCTGACAGTATTCAGGAACAGCCCCATCAGGAAGCCGACTTCATCACTTGGACGCTTCCAGTTTTCTGAACTGAAAGCAAAGACTGTCAGATAAGGAACTTTCCAATCGAGACATGCCTCTATGGTACGGCGGACTGCGTCAACGCCTTTGGCATGACCGGCAACACGGGGAAGAAAACGCTTTTTTGCCCAGCGACCATTGCCATCCATGATGATGGCAATGTGCTGTGGAACAAGCGGCTGGGATGATGACAGAAATGAATCAGTTTTCACGGATGTTTCTGAAAGTCAGTTCCGTTAGACGGTCATCACTTCTTTTTCTTTTTCAGCCAGCAGTTTGTCAATCTGCTGAACGTATTTATCGGTCAGTTTCTGGACATCGTCCTGTGCACGACGTTCGTCGTCCTCAGAGCATTCTTTTTCCTTGACCATTTTTTTCAATGCTTCATTGGCTTCACGACGGATGTTACGGACTGCAACTTTTGCGTCCTCACCTTCGTTCTTGACCAGTTTGACCATTTCTTTACGGCGTTCTTCAGACAGTGGAGGCATTGGAACGCGGATGATATCACCAACGGAAGATGGGTTCAGGCCCAGATCAGAATCACGTATTGCTTTTTCAACCGCACTGACCATTTTCTTTTCCCATGGCTGGACGGCAATGGTCCGACCATCGATCAATGTAATATTGGCAACCTGATTGATTGGAGTTGGGTTACCGTAGTAATCAACCTGAACGTGGTCCAGAATACCGGTGTTTGCACGACCGGTTCTAACCTTGGACAAATCAGTTTTCAGAGAATCAACTGATTTTGTCATCTTTGTTTCAGCGTTTTTTTTCACATCAGAAATGTTCATCTGTAATCCTTCTGCAGAATTGACTGTACAAGAATCGGCATTATACCGACTCAATATCAGACGTGGACAAGAGTCCCCTCATCTTCGCCCATCAATACACGTTTCAACGCACCCTGCTTGAGGATGGAGAACACTTTAATCGGCAGTTTCTGATCACGGCACAGTGCAAATGCCGCTGCGTCCATTACTTCGAGATGCTTTTCAATGGCTTCATCAAAAGTAATGCTTGTGTAACGGGTTGCCGTTGGATCTTTCATTGGATCAGCGGTATAAACACCATCAACCTTGGTTGCTTTCAGGACCAGTTCAGCACCGATTTCCGCACCACGAAGTGCTGCTGCGGTATCGGTTGTAAAGAATGGATTCCCAGTACCTGCCGCAAAGACAACGACTTTACCTTCTTCAAGATACTGCAGTGCCTTAGGTCTGACATAGGACTCAACAACCTGCTCAATACCAATAGCAGACATCACACGGGTTGTGATACCTGCCTGATCAAGAGAATCTGCCAACGCCAAAGAATTGATGACTGTTGCCAGCATCCCCATGTAATCGGCTGTTGCACGATCCATGCCTTTTGCACCAGGAGCCACGCCGCGGAAGATGTTACCGCCACCGATAACAATCGCGATTTCCACGCCCAGCTGTGCGGCCTCAATGACATCCTTGACCATATGTTCGATTGAAGCGCGGTTTATACCGAACTGGTCATCCCCCATGAGAGCTTCCCCGGAAAGTTTGAGCAGCACTCTTTTATAAGCTGGATCAGCCATATTCAGACTCCTTTAGCAAACAGTATCAACAGTTAATTTCTCTACATCTGAAAAACGGACCTTTCGGTCCGTTTCAAAGACTTAGGCTTTTGCCGCTGCCATCTGGGCAGCGACTTCTGCCGCGAAGTCATCTGATTTTTTCTCGATGCCTTCACCGACAACATACAGTGTATAGGATTTTACAACTGTATTCTTTTCTTTCAGCATCTGGCCGACAGACTGCTTGTCGTTTTTAACGAAAGGCTGGTTCAGCAGAGAAACTTCTTTCAGGAATTTCTGTACAGAACCTTCGATACGACGTGCAATGATTTCTGGAGACTGTGCTTTCTTGCCACTTGCGACAGCTTTTGCAGAATCTTCTTCTGCCTTCTGTGCAGCAATACCACGTTCACGTTCAATCAATGCTGGATCGACCTGTTCGGAAGACAGTGCAGCTGGTTTCATTGCTGCGATGTGCATTGCAACATCTTTACCGACCTGTGGATCATCGCCTTCATATTCAACGAGAACACCGATACGGGTGCCGTGCAGATAGGAAGCGACTTTCGCGCCGGTCTGGATACGTGCGAAACGACGGATGGACATATTTTCACCAATACGGCCAACCAGTTCAGTACGGGTTTCCTCAACAGTCTTGCCATTCATATCCAGAGCGGACAGAGCAGCAACATCTGCTGGCGCCTTATCTGCAACAATCTGTGCACAGGAAGTTGCCAGACCAATAAAGTCAGGGTTCTTGGTAACGAAGTCGGTTTCGCAGTTGACTTCAATGATAGATGCAACACCATCATTGACGCTGACAGCGATCACGCCTTCAGCTGCAACACGGCTGGATGCCTTGTTTGCCTTGTTGCCCAGTTTGACACGCAGAATATCTTCTGCTTTCTGCATATCGCCATCTGCTTCGGTCAATGCTTTTTTGCATTCCATCATTGGTGCATCGGTTTTTGCACGCAGCTGGGCGACCATTTTTGCTGTAATAGCAGCCATTCTTTTCTCCTCGGTATGGGGAGTATCCCCGAATCTGAAAATCTTATGGGTTCTCCATCAGAGAAGAACCCACATCAATCAATTGCATTATTCAGCGTCTGCTGCGCCTTCTTTAGCGGCTTCGACAACTTCCTGCATTGCGCTTGCACGGCCTTCCAGGATTGCATCAGCTACACCACGTGCGTACAGCTGGATTGCCTTGGAAGAGTCATCGTTACCAGGAATAACGTAAGCCAGACCTTCTGGGGAATGGTTGGTATCAACCACACCAATGACTGGAATACCCAGTTTAGCTGCTTCGGTGATTGCACCTTTGTGATAGCCGACGTCAACAACAAAAATTGCATCAGGCAGGCCACCCATATCTTTGATGCCGCCAATGGATTTCTGCAGTTTTGCAACTTCACGCTGGAACAACAGACCTTCTTTCTTGCTCATCTTGTCGACAGTACCGTCTTCAATGGCAGCTTCCATGTCTTTCAGGCGTTTGATGGAAGTACGGATGGTCTTGAAGTTGGTCAGCATACCGCCCAGCCAACGCTGGTCAACGTATGGCATACCAGCACGCTGTGCTTCTGCTGCGATGATGTCGCGTGCCTGTCTCTTGGTGCCAACCATCAGGATGGTGCCGCGGTTAGCAGACAGCTGACGGATGTAATTCATTGCTTCGTTGTACATCGCCAGGGTTTTTTCCAGATTGACGATGTGGATTTTGTTACGATGACCAAAGATGTAAGGAGCCATCTTTGGATTCCAGAAGCGGGTCTGGTGGCCGAAATGAACACCAGCTTCGAGCATTTCACGCATGGTTACGGACATAATTATCTCCAGGGTTAAGGTCTTGAATCCGCCCAAGAACCCCTGACGGGGGCACCATTTCAGACCGGATTCGC
>CAZHQM010000154.1:0-3971 GCA_964534155.1 uncultured Oxalobacter sp. | reverse complement strand
TGATGGAAGTTCGTGGGTTGGGGTTGCTGGATATCCGTGCGATTTTCGGTGAGGCGGCGGTGCGTCGGAAGATGCCACTGAACCTGATTGTCCAGCTGGTCCGCAGCAATATCGGTGAGGATGATATTGACCGTTTCCCATTGGGTCAGCAGACGCAGGATGTATTGGGGCTGCCTATCCGCAAGGTGGTTATTCCGATTGCAATCGGCCGCAATATTGCGGTGCTTCTGGAGGCAGCGGTGCGTAATACGATCATGCAGCTGCGTGGTTTCGATACGATGCAGGATTTCATGGAACGCCAGCGCAGGGCGATGAATACCCAGTGATGATGTGTTCGGGAAAATAAGATGTCATGAAGACGTAACAGTGTTATGGTGTTGATGGCGTGCCAGTTGGCAGGATTTAAAGGAGGATGACTATGCAGATTGTGCTGATTACAGGGATTTCCGGCTCTGGGAAATCTGTTGCATTGAATGCTCTCGAGGATGCAGGTTTTTACTGTGTTGATAATCTGCCTCCTGTGCTGTTGCCTGAACTGGTGAAGAACCGCCAGCATGAGAATACTGACAGGATTGCTGTGGCGGTGGACTCCCGCAGTGCGGAGTCATTGGACAATCTCCCTGTGACTATCCAGAACCTGAAGGATGATGGACATGATGTCCATGTGTTCTTCCTGACTTCTGATACCCATTCCCTGATTACCCGTTTCTCTGAGACCCGTCGGAGTCATCCGCTTTCCCATCGGAATCATCCGAATGTCATGGCAGATGAGGACCGCACGCTGATTGAGGCTATCCGCGCGGAACGTGAGATGCTGGCAAATATCCAGGACATCAGCAATGTCATTGATACTTCCAACTCACGTGCGAATGACCTGCGTAACCGCATCAAGGCACTGGTCTCCATCAAGCAGGCACCGATGGTGCTGCAGTTTGAGTCTTTTGGCTTCAAGTTCGGGATTCCACTGGATTCAGACCTGGTGTTCGATGTCCGCTGGCTGCCGAACCCGCATTATGACCTGGCACTGCGCCCATTGACCGGGAAGGACCAGCCGGTCAAGGACTATCTTGAGTTCCATCCAGAGGTTGAGTTTCTGCTGACTGACATCCGTCAGTTTGTTGAGCGTTGGCTGCCTTCTTATCAGCGCGATAACCGCAGTTATCTGACGGTGGCAATCGGTTGCACGGGCGGTCAGCACCGTTCGGTCTATATGGTGGAACGGTTGGCGGAATATTTCCGTGGTAATTCCTGGACGGTTGTGACCCGTCATCGGGAACTGCCACCTGAGTGATTCTCGGGAAATCAGTCTTTCAGCTCTTCAATAATCTTTCTGACTGGGGCAGGGAGCCCCATTGTCAGGGCTTTGTCTCTGCTGACCCATTGCCGGTTTTCTGCCGTGATGTCTGTTTGCGTACAGGTCAGGACGCATGGCGTGATCTCAAGCCTGAAATGGGTGAATGTGTGGGTGAACGCTTCCAACGCAGTGCAGTCTGCCGCTGGCAGTTCGGGGTATTGCTGTGAGATGGCGTTTCGGATTTCTGCCATGTCTTTCAGTTTTTTGTCTATCGGGCATTCCGGCAGTGAGTGAAGTCCGCCCCAGATGCCACTGGGTGGGCGTTTTTCCAGCAGGATGCCCGCTCCTGACTGGATGACCAGCAGAAGTGCGTGCCGGGTTGGTATGGTTTTCTTCGCCTTCTTGACCGGGAATTCATCAATGCGGTTCTCCAGTCTGGCTCGGCAGGTGCCATCGAATGGGCATTGCCCACACTGAGGACGGGACCGGGTGCAGATGGTGGCGCCTAGATCCATCAGCCCTTGGGTGTAGGTTTCAATATCGGTATCAGGCAGCTGTTCCTCAACCATTGCCCAGAGTTTCTTTTTTCCCTGTGTATCTGCGATGGACTCTGTGCGGGCAAATATCCGTGAGAAAACACGGACGACATTGCCGTCCATGATGGCTGCTTTTTTTCCTGCTGAGAAAACAGCGATGGCGGCTGCGGTGGAGCGGCCGATTCCCGGGAGGGTTTCAAGCAGTTCTGGGTCAGACGGAAAGATGCCGTGATGGTCTGATGCAATCAGCTGGGCACATTTGTGGAGATTGCGTGCCCTGGAGTAGTAACCAAGACCGCTCCAGTACTGCATGACCTCATCGGTATCTGCCTGGGCAAGGTCGATGACGGTCGGGAAACGCTCCAGGAATTTCTGATAGTAGGGGATGACAGTCGCAACCTGTGTCTGCTGGAGCATGATTTCAGAGAGCCAGATGCGGTAGGCATCGCGGGTGTTCTGCCATGGCAGGTCATGCCGTCCGTGCAGTTTTTGCCAGTGGATGACAGTCTGGCTGAATGTCTGGGTGTCAGGCATGTTTCTTTCCACCATGACTGTGCGGAATGTGGCCACAGCCGGTATGGCTGATGCTCTCGAGAGGGAAAGTATCACTGGAGAGCGCATGGATGATGCCACAGCTGTCGCCAACACCTGTATCAGCACATTGGTTGCGCAGTTCCCTTAGCTGGGTTTCCAGCAGTCTCAGTTCTTCCATGCGCTGTGTGACATGCCCGATATGTTCATCGATCAGGGTGTTGACCCTGGTGCAGTTGGTTTCTGGTGCATCACGGAAATCCAGCAGGACTTTGATTTCTTCAAGTGACATGTCCAGGGAGCGGCAGCGTTTGATGAACATCAGTCTTTCCTCATGGATATGTGAGTAAATCCGGTAGTTGCTGCTGTTTCGGTCAGGGTCTGGAAGCAGTCCCTCTTTTTCGTAATAGCGGATGGTTTCAATCTGAATGCCGCTCTTTTTTGCCAGTTCTCCGATTTTCATTGTGGTGTGTCCAGAAAATTGCCAGTGGGCTATTGACCCCGTAGGAACTACAGGGTTTTTAATGGATTTTAGTGATTGGAAAATAAAAATCAACTGTAATCGGAGATTGGTATGTCGGATTTACATCACAGCCACCACAAGGCAGAGACAGCGTGTGAACATCATGCTCATGGTTGCTGTTGTGGCCATCATGAGCACGCAGAAGAGCATCACCATCATCATGAGCCTGATGGACATGGGGGTGGCTGCGGGCATCATCATGGACACGCCCATGCAGAAGATTCTCATGATGGGACATGCCATTGCGCCCATCACCATGAGAATCACCGTGAACGCCACCATGAGCATCATCATGAACATGAGGGGTGTGCATGCTCCTGTGGTCACCATCATGACCATGGCGTCAGTGAACCGGTTGTTTTTCCTTCTGGGGCATCCGTTCTTCGGGTTCCAGAGATGGACTGCCCAGTGGAGGAGAGCGATATCCGCTCCATTCTGGCTGGCTTTGCCGGTATCCATTCGCTGACATTCAATCTCAGCCAACGGACGCTGGCAATTGAGGCAGAAGATGCGGTTGTCCAGCAATGCAGGGATGCCATCAGGCGTGGTGGATACCATGCGGAGATTGTAGAGGCAGGTGAGGAGGATGCACCTGTGGCTGAGGAATCGACGGTAAAGCTCTGGGTGTCTCTGGGCATTGCATTGTTTGTCGAAGTGATCGATATGGTGTTTCCTGATGAGGGAATGCTGTTCACGGCAGGCTGCATGGCATTGGCGGTGATTTCTATTGTCCTGGCGGGCTTGCCGACCTATCGGCGCGGGCTTGCGGCGCTGTTCCGTCTTCAGCTGAATGTGAATGCGTTGATGGCGGTGGCAGTAACCGGGGCATTTGTTATCGGCGAGTGGCCGGAAGCAGCAATGGTGATGTCGCTTTACGCCGTTTCGGAGTGGTTGGAACGGCGGTCAGCTGCACGGGCAAACAATGCCATCCGGAGGCTGTTCGAGTTGACGCCAGAGAGGACTGAGATGGCTGTTGGTGCTGGGTGGCAGGATACGCCGGTCCACTCGATCCCAGTTGGGGCAGTTGTCAGGATCCGTCCAGGACAGCGGGTGCCTCTTGATGGTGAGGTGGTGGACGGTCATAGCA
>CAZHQM010000153.1:0-4044 GCA_964534155.1 uncultured Oxalobacter sp. | reverse complement strand
TGACGCCTACATACCCACCAATCGCACCTGCACCGATAATCGTAATTTTCATTTGGTAATTCCCTCTTTTATTCTCCGCAATGGTAGCCCGCAGTCCGCCAGAAAAACAGCAGACGTCCACGGACAATACCCGAACCTCTAGTATACGGAGAAATGGAAAAAAAACCAGTGAAAACCGACTCAAAAAACTGTATTTGTGTGATTTTTCTAAAACTTTCCGTCAAAAATACAGGAATCTGAGCGGAAAACTGCCAGAAAAGCCTATTCTTCGATAGCGGCAGGCTCTTCCATCGGCCTGAAAATGGACTTCAGGTCTTCGGCTGTAATCTGGAACTGACCTGTCTGTCCTGGAGTCGATGACAGCATCGCATCCGCCAGCCGATGCTTGCGCCGCTGGAGCCGCTGGATCTGCTCTTCCAATGTGCCACGGGCAATCAGACGATAGACAAACACCGGCTTGTCCTGACCGATACGCCATGCCCGGTCGGTTGCCTGATTCTCGACCGCAGGATTCCACCAAGGATCGTAATGGATGACGGTATCCGCCGCTGTCAGGTTCAGCCCGACCCCACCGGCTTTCAGGCTGATCAGGAACACCTTGACCTCGCCTTCCTGGAAACGGCGGACAGCACCTGCCCGATCGACAGTCTCACCGGTCAGCAGCTCGTACTTGATACCCCGCAGGATCAGCTCATGCTCAATCAGGGTCAGCATACTGGTGAACTGGGAGAACACCAGGATATGCCTGTCTTCGAGCAGCAGTTCATTGAGCATCGCCATCAGCTCAGTCAGCTTGGCTGAGGCATTGGTCTTGCGGTAACTGCCCTTGAGCAGACGCGGATCACAGCAGACCTGACGCAGTTTCAGCAACGCCTCCAGAATAATCATCTGGCAATGGGCAATCCCCAGTTTTGAGATTTCTTCCTGAACCTTGCGGTCCATCAACTCACGCACAGTCTCATAAATCTGCCGCTGGGTTGCTCCGAAATCCACATACCGCACCATTTCCGTCTTCATCGGCAGCTCTTTCGCCACACGGTCTTTCGTCCTGCGGAGCAGGAATGGACGGATACGGCGGTTCAGCAACTGCTGTTTGGTCACATCACCCGAGCGCTCGATAGCATGGCGGTAACCACTGTTGAAAGCCTTTTCACTCCCCAGCATACCCGGCAACAGGAAATGGAACTGGGACCACAGCTCACCCAGATGATTCTCAAGCGGAGTCCCTGTCAGGCACAGCCGATGCAGGGCATGCAGGCGTGAGGCCACCTGAGCCGCCTTGGAGCGGTTGTTCTTGATGTACTGGGATTCGTCCAGGATCAGCATATGGAATTCATGCCTGAGCAGTTCTTCCTCATCGCGTGGCAGCAGGGCATAGGTCGTCAGCACGATGTCTGCACCATCAATATCATCAAAGCGTTTGCCCCGCTCCTTGCCATGAAGCACCAGCACATCCAGCGATGGTGTGAAACGTTTTGCCTCATCCTGCCAGTTCCCCATGAGACTGGTTGGCGCAACAATCAGCGCAGGCTTGGTCAGACGCCCCGCCTCTTTTTCCAGCAGGATATGCGAGAGCGTCTGCAGGGTCTTACCCAGCCCCATGTCGTCTGCCAGAATCCCTGCCAGCGAATACTCACGCAGGAACTGCATCCACGAAAGCCCCTGAACCTGATAGTCGCGGAGAGAAGCCTTCAGGGTAGCAGGTGGTTCCACTGCTGAAACCCCATTGAACGACAGCAGCTTGCGACCCATCTCAATCAGCTGGTCGGCATTGATCCACTGCAGTTTGACTGCATCAGACAGCTCTGCCAGACGGGCGGAATCCAAACGGTGCATCGTGAGTGCAGTCTGGTCAGGCTCCAGATAATACAGCTCGCCCAGTATCTTCAGGATTGGACCAATGATTTTCCATGGCAGCGCCACACGGCTCTTGTCTGGCAAGGTCGCCAGCACCGTATCATCGCCATCATGGCGGTCCAAGGCACTGTACTCAAAACTCTCTGGGAAACGCTGGAGTAACGGCACCAGCAAAGGGAACAATGGGTAATGGCGCCTGCCCACCACAATCCCCAATTCAAGCAGGAACTGGTCACGGGCATCCTCACCCTCTTTCACACTCACATCTGCATACCAGCGCTTGATCGCCTGCATGTTGTATCGGAAATCAGGCGACTTGGTGACCTGCCATCCTTCTGAGCGGAGTGCAGGCAACTCGTCCTGTGTAAAACGCATCCAGTCTGCGGCAGAATCCATCGCCAGTGTGCCCGGCATCATCTTGAGTGGAAATTCTGTTTCAAGCGGCGGACGGAATCCTGACCCCAGCAGGGCATCGGCACACGCCTCTTCCACCAGCTCATCACGGATGATGCGCTCGATACCGCCATCCTCTGCCGTTCTGATAACCGGCAGTTTGGAGCCATAATAAACAATCTGTCCCTCATACCTGAAAGACAGCTGGGCATAATCGAACCAGACCGGCGCCCCAGATTCGCTGTAAAAGTGGGGACGGCATCCCAGATGCAGGATTGGCTCTGGAAACACATCGTCATAAACGGTTTCTTTCAGTTCCTGAGGTAGCGGAATCACATCCTCAAGCCCTTTCTCCATCATCAGGCGGGCAACTCCCTGACGGTTTCTCACAGAAACAACCGGCATATGGATTGCCAGCTCATGCACATCCATCAACCGCATGCCTGTCATGTTTTCAGGCAATGTCAGCTTGCCTGTGGACAGGTTATCAATGTACCAGGCAGGTTCTGTTGGCAGGATATAGTCGATCACCCCCGATGAACGGTGCTTGCCGACAGGTTCAGCAAACTGCCAGCGCAGACGCAGGGATGTTCCTGCCTCCTGCCAGACCAGCTGTGCACCACGGTCTTCAGACACCTGCAGCGGGAAGAAAAGCCCCCTGCCGATATCCTCTGGCGCATTCGCCCAGTACAGGGCATTGCATGCTGTTAGCATCTCAATCAATCTGCCCCCCAGTTCACCCTGCGGAACCGCAACCACATTGCTGGAAGGCGGCAGACCACACGCCAGCGCATCAAACAGCCGGACAGCATCCACATCCTCATCCCGCAGATAGGCAGGCTTTTCAGAGAGCAGGGCATTCAGGTCTGTCACCGCACGGATACCCGCAAAACCACCCGCCGGCTTGATACGCGCACGGCAGAGACTCATGAAAATCCGTCGGTCGGTCGGGTCTGGGTAGAGAATGAACAGCAGATGTTCAGAGGAATCATTCTCCAGTGCCTTTGCTACCAATGCCTCAGGCGATTCAGGGCGTACAGCGATATAGAGTTTCTGCACCCAGCCCGCCAACGGGGAATTCGCCAGTGCATCACGGTTCTGTAACTCATTCTGGCGGACAATCGACAGCAGGACAGCACTCACATGATGGCAGTTCAGCACCTCTGGACATGAACAGGTGCCCTGGAACTGGATACCCGATGTCGTGGACTTGATGAAAATATTCTGTTGATACGAAGTGTTGGCAGATTCGTTCACCTTGGAACGGATCAGGTTGCCTGACCGCTGGATCTGCGCAACCCGCTTTTTCTGGGCATAAGCGAGCCCAAGCGAGTACGACTTCTTATCAAACTGCCGTTTGATATCGTCCAGCGAGAATTTCATTTTGCCAAGCGTTGCCATACAAACCGTAAACTGAAAAGCAAAGTATTCCATTATGACCCATCTCCTATGAAAAGTCATAGCCTTTGGCGCAGAAACCCTGCGAAAAAACGCCCATACATCTGATAAGATGTGTCGCATCGACAATTAAGGAGCTCACCATGGACGTCTTTGAACTTTCATCGAAACGCTTTACCACCAAGCACTACAATCCAACCCGCAAAATCTCCAACGCAGACATTGCGAAACTCAAGGAAATCCTGCGCCTGACCCCATCTGCCATGAACAGCCAGCCATGGCACTTCATCTTCGGTTCCAGTGATACGGCGAAAGAGCTGATCCGCCCTGCCGTTGCTGAATTCAACTGGGCAAGAACCGATGACTGCTCCCATTTCGTGGTGCTCTGCATCAAGG
>CAZHQM010000152.1:0-4169 GCA_964534155.1 uncultured Oxalobacter sp. | reverse complement strand
GGTCAATACTGGTGCGGGTCTGAAACTGCCTGCTGCGCTGGAGTGGTATTTCCGTTTTGTGCTCCCACTGGTTGTGATTGTTGTACTGATTGCCGGTTATATCCACCTGTTCGGCTGATTTAACAAAGGTTTCTCATGGCTGTAGAACAGAAGCGTGAACGCTTTTCCTCACGCCTTGGCTTTCTGCTGATTGCGGCAGGGAGTGCTGTCGGTCTGGGCAATGTCTGGCGTTTCCCCTATATCACAGGTCAGTACGGTGGGGCTTTGTTCCTGCTGGTTTACCTGATTCTGCTGGTCGCGGTTGGTCTGCCTTACATGATTGTCGAGATTGCGGTTGGCAGGGCATCGCGGAAATCACTGGCAGGTGCTTTCGAGGAATTAGGCGAAAAGAATAACGGCTTTATCCGCCACAAATACTGGATGATGCTGGGCAATTACCTGCTGATGTCCTTTTATGGTCTGGTGACAGGTTGGCTGCTTTACTATGCGGTTCAGACAGCAACAGGCGGTTTCGGTGAGGGGCTGACCGAGGCAAAGGCCAATGTGATTTTCGAGGATCTGCTGGCGGATCCCGGCACCATGGGCATTTATATGCTCATCTGTTCGGTGATTGCATTCGCAGTGGTTTCGATGGGGCTTGGAAAGGGTGTTGAACGCTTCACGAAGCCAATGATGATTGTGCTGTTTTCCATTCTGGTTCTGATGGCAGTCAATTCATTCTTCATGGATGGTTTTGCTGAAGGCATCAAATACTATCTGGTGCCTGATTTCTCACGTATTGAGAAGGCGGGCATCGTATCGATTATCTGGGCTGCGATGAGTCAGGCATTCTTTACCCTGAGTCTGGGCAGTGGTGTCATCCAGATTTTCGGGACATACGCTGAGAAGGACCATACGGTTGTGTCTGACAGCCTGATGATTGCAGGGCTGGATACCTTGGTGGCGGTGTTGGCAGGGTTTGTCGTGTTCCCGATCTGCTTTACTTTCGGCGTTGAGCCCTCTGCTGGTCCGGGGCTGCTGTTTGTCTCACTGAATACCGTGTTTTCAAATATGGTGGGTGGACGCATTCTGGGGACATTGTTCTTTGTGTTCCTGCTGTGTGCAGCGATGACCACGCTGATCGGTGATTATGAAAGTATCATCGCGATTGCAAGTGAGCTGTTCGGCATCAGCCGTAAGAAATCCGTCGTCATCAATTTCCTGGTGATTACAGCAATGGCGGTGCCTGTTGTACTGGGTTACAACATTCTGGATTTCATCCATCCACTGGGTGGTGACAGTACCATCCTGGATCTTCAGGACTTCCTGGTTTCCAATAACTTCCTGCCATTGGGTGCAGTGGTCTTCATGCTGTTTGTGACCTGGCGGGGTGGCATGAAATGGAAAGACTTTATCGCAGAGGTCAATACAGGGAGGGGCATCAAACTCCCAGCTGGTCTGTTGTGGTACTTCCGTTATGTACTGCCATTGATTGTGCTGATTGTCTTCGTGGCTGGCTATGTCCAGTTCTTCAACAGTCTGTAACACTGGATTTCCAGATCGGCAGAACAGCTGTTCCGCATAAAGAAACCGCCTGACAATTTCTCAATGCAGGCGGTTTTTCGTTCTAATGAAAATTGCTGATATGAAGGATAAATACAAATCCAGTTTATGATACTATGAATTCATATTTCGTATTCAAAAGTCAAGAATGAAAAAATCTTTCAGTATCGGTCGATATCTTAGGGCTGGACTTTTGTCTAAGGTTACTTTGGGTTCCCTAAGGAAAAAATTTCTTGTTCAATATGACGAGCAGAAAAATATTTATCGGCAGATAAAGAAAAGAAAGTTTTATCCGATACAGAAAGCTAAGATCGTTAAAGTCTCTCTTTCATCGGAGAATTTCCATCCTTTCTCAATAGATGACTCTGCCCTTGTAGACGTTCTCTCAAATATTGGTCCGTTCTCATTTATCCCCAATCCTGGAAATGCAGGAGATTGCCTGATAGCAAAATCAACATATGAGTTTTTTCAAAAAAATAAGTTTCAATACCAGATTTGGGATGGGAAACCTGCTGAAACCATTGTGTATGGCGGCGGTGGCATCTGGGTCAAGGATTACTATCAGAATATGTATCTAAAAACTTTAGGGGCGATGGCATTAGCAAAAAGAGTCGTTATCCTGCCAAGTTCTATATATGAGTGCGATGGACTTGCTCACGTGCTCGATGAGCGGTTCACTGTTTTTTGCAGAGAGCGGCAGTCATATGACTATCTGACATCATTGAATAAAGGGGCTGAGATAATCCTCGATTATGATATGGCATTGCGGATGCCAGTTTCCGTGCTATCCGAAGAACTGAAAGTGACACAAGGTCGGCTTGAATGCCTTGAAAAAATATCAGGTCTTATTGAGAACATTGAGCATAGGGATGGCATAGGTAAGTTGTTTCGAACAGATAAAGAGAAAAATACGTCTTTCGAGACAGATTTAGACCTATCCAGAATGTTCAACTCTAGCACTATGAGAGAGGACGAAGTCAATTTTGCAACAATAATGATGTTAAGTGCTATTGATAGTTTCAATGCCATATTGACTGATAGATTGCATGCTGGAATTGCATCTGCTTTAATGGGAAAAGAGGTCTATCTCTTCGACAACAATTATGGCAAGGTATCTGGTGTCTATGGCCATTCTCTCAAAGACCTGCCAAATGTACATCTTTGTACTTCGATGCCAGAAAGTTTCAATATTCGACAAACAAAGACTGATAATTTTGCAAGACTGTTGAAAGTGGCCGAACAGAGATCGTAAATAAAATCATGGATATACATTTTAGTGAAGAAATTAAGGATGGCTTCCTGTATAAATATGCTGATATAGAATTGTATGGGGGGGTAAATCGTATTTATTTTCGATTCCCTTTGTCTGTCTCTGATGAACTGACAAATCGGGCGGACCCATTTGTATATGCGCTGGTTTTTCTGATGATGAAGCACGGCGGGGAAATTCGTGTCCATGGGCTGTTGAGCAGGTCTGTCATGGACAACCTTACAATGTTCTGTCGGTTATGGAATGTCTGGGATGCTGATAACTGCAAGGCAATAACTATTGAAGCTGATCTTATAGATGACGATTATCGCCCATCAAACAGAAAAATGATTACTGCTTTTTCGGGCGGTTTGGATGCTTCATATACGTTGTATAAATACAGAAAAAACCTCGATTCAAAATTTCAGTTTGATTGCAATCAATCCGTTATGTTATGGGGGGCAGATATTCCTCTTAGTGCTGCCGATGAGTTTGAAGTTGCCTATAGTTCCGCGAAGAAAATGACGGATGATCTTGGTGTCAGATTAGTTCCAGTCAAGACAAATATCAGGGAATTCTTGCCCGACTGGGAGTATGCCTTTGGATCGGTAGTCGCAGGTACACTGAATTTTTTCAGCAAGAAGTACTTTTATGGAGCTGCTAGCGATGATTCGATACAGCATTTTCAGGTTCCTTGGGGAATGAATCCAATCTCTGATCAGTACTTGGCAAGTGATACTTTTCGGTTCATTTCCGATGGACATGAGCATTCTCGAACTGATCGTGCTCACATCATAAAAGACTGGAAGACTGGAGTATCAAATCTCCGTGTCTGTTGGTCTAACGAAGATAAATCAAAGAACTGTGGTTATTGTGAGAAATGCGTTCGAACCAAGCTGAATTTTCTTGCTAATGGTGTTTCTCATATGCCATCAATGCCACGCGACTTTGTCATTGAAGATCTTGAAAAGGTAAAGATACGTAATTCTCATAATCTACTTTATTTCGATGAAATATACGAGTATGCAATGCGTAATAATACGTTGTCTAGCAAGATATTGAACGCATTAGCCTCTTTTCTTAAGGATGCCAATAACATGGATCAAAGAATAGTAAAGAAAACGACGAAACATAATAAAGTCATCCAAACAAATCGGAAGATTATTAGGCTTGATAACATCATTAAAAGAAAATCCAGTTTGATTTATGAGTATTCAGTATCTGAGTCGTTATTGCATGCGTTCAATGTAAAGGAAATTTTTTCAATTGAATACGATTTTGATGAATATTCTGATTTTTCACTTATTGATGTTCCAAACTCGATATTGAGTATTCCTTTTTTGGGCAATGTATTACCAATTGCTTGGCTTCTGGATGC
>CAZHQM010000151.1:0-4187 GCA_964534155.1 uncultured Oxalobacter sp. | reverse complement strand
GCCATAGACTCGGTAAGGCAAGCCTGCGCTGAAAAAGCCATGCTCGATAACCCGGGACTGGGCATTGGAACGGTAAAGGATGGCGATTTCCTTGCGGGATAGTCCCTCTCTGACCAGATGTCTGATTTCTTCAATAATCCACTGCACCTCACTCATATCCGATGGCAGTTCACAGACACGGACAGGTTCGCCATTGCCTGCATCGGTCCGCAGGTTCTTGCCCATACGGTGGGCATTGTTGGCAATCAGGGCATTGGCGGAAGCGAGGATATTGCCATGCGAGCGGTAGTTCTGTTCAAGGCGGATCAGGTTCTCAACACGGAATTCGCGCTGGAAAGTATGCATGTTCTCAACATTGGCGCCACGGAATGCGTAAATGCTCTGGTCATCATCCCCGACAGCAAAGATAGCGGTTTCCTTGCCAGCCAGCAGCTTCAGCCAACGGTACTGCAGGTCATTGGTATCCTGGAACTCGTCAACAAGAATATGTTTGAAACGTGATTGATAGTGTTCTCGCAGTGGCTGGTTGCGCTCCAGCAGTTCACAGCTGCGCAGAAGCAGCTCTGCAAAGTCCACAACGCCTTCGCGCTGGCACTGGTCCTCATAAAGCTGATAGAGCTCTGCCATGCGTCGCTCATAGTCATCGTGTGCGGAGATGTCGCCAGCCCGATACCCCTGTTCCTTTGCGCCATTGATGTAACTCATCAGATTGCGTGGCGGATAGCGTTCGTCATCGACATTGGCGGCTTTCAGTAACCGCTTGATGGTTGAAAGCTGGTCCTGTGTATCGAGGATATTGAATGCCTGTGGCAGTGCTGCTTCACGGTAATGCAATCGGAGCAGACGGTTGCACAACCCATGGAACGTGCCAACCCACATGCCCCGGGTGCTGATGGGAATCATACCTCCAAGGCGGGCAGTCATTTCCTTCGCCGCCTTGTTGGTGAAAGTCACTGCCATGATGCTGTGGGTAGATGCCTGTCTGGTCTGCAACAGCCATGCGATGCGGGTGGTCAGGACACGGGTTTTGCCTGAGCCTGCACCAGCCAGGATAAGTGCGGATTGGGCAGGTAAAGTGACAGCCTGGAGCTGTTCAGTATTGAGGTTTTCGAGTAGCGGATTCATGAGCCCCATTATCCAATAAGGGGGAGCCTGTTGCAATTTTCAAATTGTTATTGAGAATTGTTATTATTTGCATTACTATTCGGCTAGATTGCTTTGGAATGATTGGGAGAAAAACAGATGCTGCCCCTGACACTGGCTGAAAAAGGGAGTCCATTAAGAATCGGCCGGATTACAGGTAAAGAAGAAACCAGACACTTTCTGGAAAGTCTGGGGTTCTCTATTGGCGCAGTGATTACTGTCGTGAATGATATGAACGGCAGCCTGATTGTGCGGGTCAAGGATTCCCGTGTCGCATTGGGCAGGGATGTGACCGCCCGCATTATGGTATCCAAGGCATAAACAGCATCAGCCCACTTGAATGCTGTTGTCCTGATTGAATCTCAAGCATGAAATAAGATAGGTCTGTCCTGATGAATATCCGTATTGCCCTCGCAGGGAATCCAAACTGCGGTAAGACAACGCTGTTCAATGCGTTGACAGGTCTGCGGCAGACCGTCGGCAACTGGCCGGGTGTCACCGTTGAGAAAAAAGAAGGGCGCCTGAAAAAGCACCCCGATGTCGTGGTGACCGACCTGCCTGGCATCTATTCCCTGTCACCGTATTCCCCCGAAGAAATTGTCGCCCGCACCTATCTGCTGGATGAAAAGCCAGAAGTTATCCTCAATGTCGTGGATGGCACAAACCTCGAGCGCAACCTTTATCTGACCACCCAGCTGATTGAACTTGGCATGCCGATTGTCGTGGCAGTGAATATGCTGGATCTCCTGCAGAAAAACGGGGATGCGCTGGATACAGAAATGCTGTCCAAGCGGTTGGGCTGTCCTGTTGTGGCAATCTCGGCATTGGAAGAAACAGGTATTGAAGAGGCGCTTGCCAAGACCCTGTATGCCGCCAGCCATAAGCCGAAGTTTTCCCGTCATCATTACAGTGGGGCATTGGAACATGCTCTGGCGCATATCGAAGAAGCGGTGCTGCATGACCAGCCAGAGACCATCCAGCATTGGTACGCTATCCGTCTGTTTGAGCGTGACCGCAAGATTGCCGACAAGCTGGGGCTGACAGAGGCACAGCTGCAGCACATCGAGAAAGATATCAAAGAATGTGAGGAAGAGCAGGGCAATGACAGCGAAAGCATCATGTCCATGGAGCGCTACGACTGGGTGGGTTCGATCGTCAAGGCAAGCCTGCACGCCGCACCGAAAGAAGAATCGACATCAGACAGGATTGACCGGATTGTGACCAACCGCTATCTGGCACTGCCGATTTTTGTGCTGGTCATTACAGGTGTCTATTACGTGGCGATGCATTCAGTCGGGGCTTTCATTACCGATTGGACAAACGATGTCTTCTTCGGTGAGATGGTGCCAAGAGTTGTTGGCGGCTGGCTGGAAAATGCCAACGTCGCTCCATGGCTGTCAGACCTGATCCTGAACGGCATCGTGGGTGGTGTTGGTGCTGTGCTCGGCTTTGTGCCACAGATTGTGCTGCTGTTCCTGATGCTGGGGATTGTAGAATCCTGCGGTTACATGGCAAGGGTGGCATTCATCCTTGACCGTATCTTCCATCGGTTTGGTCTGTCTGGTAAATCGTTCATTCCGTTGCTCATCAGCACAGGCTGTGGGGTGCCGGGAGTGATGGCATCGCGCACCATTGAGAATGATGCTGACCGCAGGATGACCATCATGACAGTCACTTTCATGCCATGCAGTGCAAAACTGCCGATCATCGCCATGTTTGCAGGGGCGATATTCGCAGATGCGTGGTGGGTGGCGCCGGCATCCTATTTCACCAGCATTGTCTCAGTGATTGTTTCAGGTATCATCCTGCGGAAAACACGGTTTTTCGGTGGTGCGCCGGCACCTTTTGTCATGGAACTGCCACCATACCGTCTGCCTCGTGTAGGTGCATTGGTGCGGATGGTCTGGGAGCGTGGCTCCAGCTTTGTCCAGAAAGCAGGCACAATCATCCTGCTCTCCACCATTCTGCTCTGGATCCTGTCCAATTATGGTTGGGTTGATGGACATTGGGGAGCCGTTGAATCGATGGCGGACAGTGCCTTGGCAGATTTTGGCAATGCTTTCTGCTGGATTTTCTCCCCGTTGGGATTCGGTGACTGGAAGGCGATGGTGGCAACGGTCACAGGACTGATTGCAAAAGAAAACCTGGTCAGTACTTTCGGCGTGCTGTATGGGTTTAACGAAGTTGAAGAAGCCGGTCATGAAATGTGGGCGTTGCTGGCGGGGGATTATTCCATGCTGTCGGCATGGTCACTGCTGGTGTTCAACCTGCTCTGTGCGCCCTGTTTTGCGGCGATGGGTGCAATCCGGCAGGAGATGCGCAGCTGGAAATGGTTTTTTCTGGCTGTCGGCTACCAGTGCGGTTTCGCATGGTGTGTGTCACTCTGCTTCTACCAGATTGGCATGTGGGTAGCGTCAGGCATTTTCGGAATCTGGACGGCAGTTGCCTGTGCCGTTGTTGTGTTTGCTATCTATCTGCTCTTCCGTAAGGGATATGCGGCAAAAACTGATGCACGGGAAAACGAAGCAATCTGATTAAAGGAAAAGAATATGGGAACGATACTTGTCGGAGGCGGTCTGCTGCTGATTGTGGGGGCAATCGTGTTCAGTATGGTCCGCAAGCATCGTCAGGGGAAATCTGTTCTCTGCGATGGTGTCTCATGCTCTGCGTGCGGGGCGCAGTCATTCTGCAAATCTGATAAACGGATGTCTCTGGAAAAGGGCGAGCAGGTTGTCAATTTTGTCAGACGGCGAACCTGACGGTTTGAAAATAGGGAGATGCTGATAGGCACATCCTTGAATGGTGTGCCTTTCTTATTTATTGAGCAATCGATAGGTCAAATTTATTTTTTTGTTGCCCTTGAAATACCGCAACCTCGCCCATATACTTAGCACTCGTTAAGGGAGAGTGCTAATAGAGCCTCTATCCTGAGCCCCGATAGGGGCAGGTTTTTATGGATTGTCCGGCAGGACTGGACGGTTCAATCAGATAAATTTCATAGATTTTTATAAGGAATTGTTATGAAACTTCGTCCTTTGCAAGAC
>CAZHQM010000150.1:0-4200 GCA_964534155.1 uncultured Oxalobacter sp. | reverse complement strand
TACCCTGTGGAATATATGGATTAGACACTTTCTATTCCTCCAAATATATATTGGTTAATTAAATTTTAAAGTTTGTCTGGCATTAAGCCAGCTTTCCTGAAACGGGAAGGAAGTCATCCTCCCACGATTCCTTTCGCCACCGTCATCCACGTTCCATGCGCGCCTTCAGCCGGGCCATTGTTCCCGGTGACCATACCTGAGGATCCACCCAGATATTGATAACAGCACACCTGCCTGTCGCAGCGACCGCCTCGCGCCCACGGCGTAATGCGGCAGCAATCTCTTCAGGACGGTAGACCTCTTCGCCATAACCGCCCATCATTTCTGCAAATTTACCATATGACAAGTCACTTAATAAAGTGCCAACACCATTTTTATCGCCATATCGGACCATTTGCGAATATCTGATCATATTCATAGCGGAATTGTTGCCGACAACCGCCAAAAACGGGAGTCCAAAACGATTGGCCGTCTCAAGGTCAAAAGCCGTCATTGAGAAAGCGCCATCACCGTAATAACAGACCACCTCTTTCTCTGGTTCAGCCAGCTTCGATGCAATGGCAAAACCCGTACCGATACCAAGACAGCCAAAAGGTCCCGGATCCATCCACTGGCCTGGGTTACGGGGATGCACACCCAACGCCGAAATCGAAATCACATCACCGCCATCGCCGATATAAACCGTATCCTCCCCGATAAAGCGGTCAAGTTCATAAGCAACACGGTAAGGATTGATTGGCACACTGTCTGACAGGAACAGCGGTCTCAGTTTTTCCAACGCCTGATTCTCTGCCTCACGGAGCCTGCTCCGCCATTCCTGACGCTTGGCATCCGCTCCCCGATTGATACGGCCTGACGCCGCAGCGACAGCCGCTGAGAAAACCGCTCCATGATGCCCCAGCAGCCCCAGCTCAATATCGTGATTCTTCCCGATAGACGCATAATTCTGGTCAATATGGACCACCTTCGCCTCAGGATTCAGCATCCTGCCAAACCCCAGTCTGAAATCCAATGGTGCCCCTGCAATCAGGACAACATCTGCCTGCGAGAATGCCAGTGCCCTTGTACGGTCGAACAGCAGGGGATCCTCATAGCGGAAAATGCCACGGGCTGAACCGTTGACATAAACGGGGATATCGAATGCCTTGGCAAACTCCCGTGCTTCAACATGACTCCGGCTGTCCCAGACACGGCTGCCGAACAGCACAACAGGTCTTTCTGCATTTACCAGCAGGTCTGCCAGCTTTTCAATGCTTTCCGCATCGGGAACAATCTTATTGGATGCGCGGAACCTTCCTGCCGCAGGAATCCGGCACTGGCTGACATCTATCGTTGCATCGAGCAGGTCGCGTGGAATCTCCAGCAGGACAGGCCCCTGGACAGGACCATTCGCCTCACGGCATGCCATGGAAACCATATCGGCAATCCGTTCAGTGGTGCGGACACTTGCCGCCCATTTCGTGACCGGCGCCATCAGCCTGACATGATCGAACTCCTGCAGGGTGCCCTGAAGATACTGGCCTGTCGCTCCCTGACCGCTGATATGGAGAAGCGGCGTCTCAGCTCGTAATGCCGCCGCAAGCCCAGTCATCGCATTGCAGCAACCTGGACCTGAGGTCGTCACCAGACACCCCGTCTTACCGGTCTGCCGGGCATAGCCATCTGCTGCATGCGCCGCCACCTGCTCATGACGGAAATCAATAATCCGGATACCCTCCTGCACACAGCCCTGATAGATATCCACGATATTGCCACCCGAAAGGGTGAAAATCGTGTCGATTCCCTCATTCTTCAAAGCCTTGGCAACCAACCGTCCACCGGAAATCTGGCTTTCATTCTCCCCAAGGGACTGCTGTGCTTTTCCCGTCATGCTCACCGCCAATCAATATGCGTTTCAATCAAACATCAAGAGCAGAAAATTTATCACAGAATCATGGTTTCTGTAACTGCACCCCAAATGCCTGAAAGACAGACCACCTCACACCGAAAGCGAAACCCGCATTCCTCAGAGCATTAAAAGCCAGAATCATTCAGATTCCACACAATGAATAAACAACTTGGAAGTTTGCAAGCACTCACTTCAACACAGAAAGCCAACAGATACTTACATGAAGGAAAATACTGAACCCCTTATCACCTGTCAGGGAGCAGGCATAGGCAACCATCCGCAGCCATCACTGCCAAGACGAGCAGGATGCGGAAAAATCAATAGAGGATAAGAAACCAGACTGTTGATTACTTCAACCAACCACGATGATGGAAATACCAGCAAGGCGCAAGCGCACTGATAATCATCAACAGCAATGCAAACGGATAACCGAATTCCCAATCCAGTTCCGGCAAGACCCTGAAGTTCATACCATAGATACTTGCAATCAGGGTTGGTGGAAGGAACGCAACGCTGGCAACGGAAAAGATCTTGATGATCTTATTCTGGTTAATGTTAATGAAACCGACGGTTGCATCCATCAGGAAGTTGATCTTTTCAAACAGGAACGAGGTATGACCGTCCAGTGATTCGATATCGCGGAGAATCTGGCGCGCCTCCTCGAACTGCTCTGAATCCAGCAGACGCCCACGCATCAGGAAACTGACCGCACGGCGGGTATCCATCATGGTCCGGCGGATACGGCCATTCAAGTCTTCTTCCTTTGCAATCGTACCCAGGGTTTCCGATGCTTCCTGGTCAGTCAGGTCCTCAGCCAGAACCCTGGTACTGACCTCTTCCAGACTTTCATAGATCCCTTCCAGCGCATCTGCAGAATACTCCGCATCGGTCGAATACAGATCGAGCAGGACATCCTTATGGTCAGTGATCGATCCCGGACGGGAACGGGCACGCATACGCACCAGACGGAACACCGGCAGGTCTTCCGCATGCATCGAGAAAAGCATATTGCCAGAAAGGATGAATGCCACCGTCACGGTCTGGGATGGTTCATCATCGTCATCGATACGGAAATCTGTGCGGAGATGCAGATCACCATTCTCTGCCTCATAGTAACGGGCAGATGCCTCGATGTCCTGAACCTCATCCTCGTCAGGCATCGTGACATTGTAGATACTCTTGACCCAGGAGCGCTCTTCATCCGTCGGATCGGTCATATCGACCCAGATGGGGGAAACATTCTGGAGATCCTCACGGGAATCAATCGGCACCTGATTCAGACGCCCATTCTGCAGAACGAAAACATTAATCATAAGCTCCCCCTTTTCCGACATATCAGCGGCCTTTCCGCTGATTCATACCCATACCACCCAACCTGTCATCGGGCAGCTACTGTATACACGAAGTATGACTGGAATATGACAGAAAATGCCAGAACAGACCCCGCCCAACCGTTTCTGTCAAAAACAGCTGAAGTGTACTGATATCCGACACAACAGGCAAGCTATGTCTGATGAAATCAGGCGGTTTTATGAAAACAGCCGCTATCAGCGCTTGAACAGCTTGCCAACGGAAGGCATCTTGAAAGATGGCATTTTGAATGATGGCATCTTGAATGACGACTGCGACTGCTTCCTCGCTTCCGCACGTCTTGCCGCCTCCGGTGTCTGCGCAGCACCCATCCGATGCAGCACCAATGCGGTCTTATGCGCCAGATAAGGGGAATTCCAATGCGTATCGTAATAGCGTGGTTTTGGCAGAATCGAAGCCAGCTTTGCCGCCTGCCCCGGGCTCAGGTTCGCACACGACAGTCCATAGTAGTGCTGGGAAGCCGCCTCACAGCCGAAAACACCGACACCATATTCGACCAGATTGATATACAGCTCATAGATACGCTCTTTTTCCATCCAGAATTCGAGCATATAGGTGATTGCCAGCTCCTGCAATTTCCGGAAATAGCTCCTGCTGCCGGAAAGAAAGAGATTCTTGGCAAGCTGTTGGGTGATGGTGGAACCACCCGCCACAATCTTTCCCTTGCGTTTGTTTGTCTTGTAAGCCTGCAAGAGCCCATTCCACTCCACCCCCTCATGGGAAGAAAAACGGGCATCCTCAGACGCAATGATCGCCCGCTTCAGGTGGGGTGAGATCCTGTTATATGGAATCCATTTGTGCTGAAGCTCGGCATTGGGATTCTTTTCCCGCAGTTCAGAGAGCTGCTCGCGCATGAAACTGGTGGAAGATGGATTGAAATTCACCCACCACGCAATCTGCACAAAATAATACAGCTGCAATGCGATGAACAATGCAAATGG
>CAZHQM010000149.1:0-4219 GCA_964534155.1 uncultured Oxalobacter sp. | reverse complement strand
CCTTGGCACCCTGAGACACAAAATTTACAAATTTTGATAAAATGCCCACTTCAAAGCAGGATGCTGGTGTAGCTCAGTCGGTAGAGCAACTGATTCGTAATCAGTAGGTCGGAGGTTCGATTCCTCTCTCCAGCACCAATCATTATATAAAGAAAGCGATAAGTCCAAGACCTATCGCTTTTTCGCTTACTGCAGTACAGAGCCTTAGGCAGAAACTGTTTCCGCAATTAATGTTTCAGCAGGAATCCCTAGCCCTTTATTCAGTCGCCGGATCATCGATAAGGTCAGCGGTCTCTTATGAGCTAGTACCTCATAAGTTCTGTTTGGTTTCCCGATAAAGGGTTCCATATCTTTAACGGTCAATCCAGACTGTTCCATCCTGAAGCGAATCGCTTCGATTGGGTCTGCAGGCAGAATCTGGTACTTTTCTGATTCATATTTTTCAATAAGCATCAGAAGAATCTCGAATCGGTCGGCGTCAGGAGTGCCTGGTTCTGGTTCGCGATCGAAGAAGGGCGAAACAGCCTGTAACGCAGCCTCATAATCTTTTTCATTTCTAATTGGTCTGAGTTCCATTGTCTTACCTCATCTCAACAGTTGATGCATCAATATGGTCATATTCAGCATGAGTGCCTACAAATTTGATGTAAACAGCGCCAAATTTATAGGCAACGGCCGCAATCAACCTGAACTGATTTCCCTTGATATTGAAGACAACACGATTATTCTGCAGAAAACTTGCAGAAGCGTATTTGTCTTTAATATCTTGAGGGGTTTTCCAATTGGCTTTCATGGCTTCATCATGCCAGGCACGTAAAGACTGCTCTGCCTCTGGATACTTTTCCCAAAATGCAATCAGGTTTTTCTTTGCGATGACTCTCATATGTATATGATAGTCCCATATTGGGACTTTTGTAAACATATGGGTATGGATATATATATAAAAGAAGCGATAAGTCCGAGACCTATCGCTTTTTTCTTATGGTTTGAAAAGCCATTCCTGATCCCAATGAGGTGGGGAATCAGTGATCCATAGTTGACCAATGGCGTTCTGAGGGTAGGTCCTCCCGTCACAGACCACCGACCGCGTCAGGCCATGCTTAAGCTCAATAAACATGCCATTTCCCCTAAATGCAATGAATTTTCCTGGGCAACCGTTCTGATTGGTTTCCCAGTTACTGCCGGTCAAAAAAAGATCGGGTTCACCTTCGCCTAACTTTTTAGGACTGTTCCAGATCTTCAGGTCACAGCTCCCTTTGTCTACGCAGGTAACCTCGACCTGATAGCGCTTGGATTGGTACTGATATACGCTGTCTTTGGCGGCGGCATCAAGGGAAAAGAGCCCTGATGCAATCGCACTGATAAGCAGTAGTTTTTTCATGATTTTCAATAGTGACTGTTATTCGACTCAGACAGAATTCTATTTTTATGGCAGTTCGGTTTATCGTCAACCTGAACGGTTGCCTGATGCCTTAATAGAAAAAGTCCTAATAATAGTATTATCAGACAGCAAGATAGCCTTTTACTGGCAACTTCATTTCGCTACAATGTAATCAATTTAACTACATTGTAGCGAAGTATCATGTCAGCGAAAACTTTGAACCCAGTATCCTGCCGACTTGAGTCTGATGTTCATGCCAGACTTCAGGCACTTGCCCAGCAGAAACAGCGCAGCGTCTCTTGGCTCATGAAGGAGGCAATCAATGATTACCTGCATGCAGAGGAAGAAAAAGCTCAAATGATTCAAGAATGCCAAGAGGCGTGGTCTCAGTATGAAGCTTCTGGCAGAAAACATATCACTGCTAGAGAAGCCATTGAATGGATGAAAACCTGGGGCACTGATAACGAATTGCCTGCACCAAAATGTCACAAGTAAATCTTTCTGAAAAAGCCAAATATGATTTGCTGAGGCTGAAAGAATTCCTTGCCGAGCATTCGTGGGTGGCTTCTGAAAAAGTTGTGGTGGAATTTGCCAAGGCCTTTGATTTGCTGGAGCGTTTTCCTGTCATTGGTCCTGCCTTAGATGATAGATACCGCACAATGCCAGTTCGGTTTGGTAATAGAGGCTATGTCATTCTCTATTACTATGAAATGGACACAGATACAGTTCATGTTATGCGAATCCGCCATCAGCGTGAGCATGGATTTGAGCATTGATTTTCTTAAATGCCTAACCACAAAACTCCATTACAGCCCGAACTCCAGCTCATTCAAGAATGTGAGCAGTCGGTTACTCATTACGACAAAACCCATCTCCATCTAACAGATGAGGAAACAATCGAATGGATGAGGCAATACATCCTTGATAAAGAAACACCTCTTCCAGAACTTCACACCTGATTGCCGAAAATAAAAACTGGCATGGCGCAATGCCATGCCAGTCTCAATTTACTGAAAAGGTTCAGTACTTTTCAACCCGCTCCAAGAAGCCGCGGATATAACTCCCCGGCACCTGAATCCGCTCAACAGTACCTGTATCAGTTTCTGAAGAAATCACCAGTTCAACACCCGACTCCGCATGTTTTCCGAGATATTCGCGGGAAACAGGTATCTCAACATCTTCGGTGCGCATGCACAGTTCCGCAGAGCAGTGTGAGACAGCTTTCTCCAACGGCTTCAAGGTCAGCTGGTTGCCATCGCCATCAACAGCCTGATTGAAGCCATGCCAGTCTCCCTCGAAATAAAAGTGGATGAAGATCCGATAAGCTGTTTCTCCATTGCTGTTCTGGAATGCCTGCAAGAAAAGGCTTGTCTGTTTTCTGGGAGATTGCTGTAAAGGTGTGGCAAAGAGCGGCGCCTTGAAGACAACCCGATTCCTGTCAGGGTCTGGAAAGCGCCCCGTATTCACCCGCACATCTTCCGCAGAATTAAAATCCACAGAGGACTGCATCGCTCCGCACCCTGCCAGCAGACATGCCAGCCCGGCACCGACAAGCCAACGTGAGATTTTCATAGGCTACCCGATTGATTCGACAGTCTCACCGACAACCTCTTTGCCATCAGCATAGCTGATGCGTTTCACAGTTCCGCCGTTTTTCAGCGCCGCCGCGACATAATCGTGCATATGCTTCACATCCTCTTCAAACACACTCTTTGAGCGGATATTCATCGTGTGGTCATTCTGAGGCAACGAGAAAATCGAATACACATGGTTATCTGGATCATCGGCTGCCGCCGGTGCGCCCAGATTAAAAATACTCTTCGGATTCAGATTCCAGATTGACAGGCGATGTGTGAGTTGCTCATTCTTGTAAATGTTGTAACCCTCAATCAGCGAACTGCCAATCTCCTGCACCTTCAGGGCGGCAAACTCATTCGCAGCGCCAGACTCAATAAACCCTTTTGTCCGCATCAGCATATCGCACAGATTGCGGTAAACCACCTCATTGTCCTGAGAGTCGGCTTTCTTTGCAATTACAGTCGTGACCAAAGCGTTCAGCATCGGTACCATCTCGCGCCGTGCACCCACAGGTGCCAGCCCAGCGCCATTCAGCGCCCACAGCCAGCCCAGCACATCGCCAAAAGAACCAATCCGCTCACAGGAAACCAGTGAGCCGCCATCATTCAGCAGACCTGCCAGCTTGCCGGCATATGCACCGCGCGCTTTCGCATAGATTTCCCCCTGTTCTTTCAGCAGCAGACGGAAATCGCCATAAGTGAACTCAACAGGCGCTACCTCATGCAGCATACGGCTTGAGACGACTGTGTCAAAAGTCTCGTCCATCCCCTGCATCACATCGCATACCTTGAACTCAACATTCTTGATACCGAGGTTCTGCGCCAATTGGCGTGCCACCGCAATCGACTCATCATACAGATCAATGGCAACCACTTCACTCTCAGGGCAAAGCCTTGCGATAAAGCAGGCAATCACCCCATTGTCACAGCCAACTTCCAGAATCCGTTTACCGAAAGCCTCCTGATTTGCTGCCAGAGACTCGCAAATCTGGCGGACAAAAGGAGAGTCATAAAGACTCGAGAGCGCCATCGATACATCAAAAGAGCCATTCTTGTAAGGATAGAATTCCGCATCCTTCAGCCCCCCTTTCCCACGGCGAACGATCCATTCAAAGGCTTCCTTCGCGCGGGTTTCGCCCAGCTTGCCGCGCAGCTGCTTCTGGAACTCCTCTGCAGACTTTGAAGGACGGAAACCCAGCTCCTTCAGGAAATCAACCACCACATCACTACGATTCTTTTCAGCCATAACGCAAATCCTTAC
>CAZHQM010000148.1:372-4224 GCA_964534155.1 uncultured Oxalobacter sp. | reverse complement strand
ACAATATTGCGATAGACGCAGCAAACGCTTGGAAGCAGGCTGATATCGACGGAGGAATCTGTGTTCCATATCTTTCAGTCTGCAGGATGGCCTATCTGGCTGCTGCTGATTGCCTCGATTATCGGACTGGCTTTAGTCATTGAGCGTTTCAATGCGCTCCGCAGGAACAAGATCCTGCCAGATGGTCTGCTTGAAAAGGCAATCAGACAGTTCAAGAGCGGTCAGATGGATGCGGGCAGTATCGAACAGCTGGCTGAAAGTTCGCCTCTGGGCGTTGTACTGGCTGCAGGATTACGCCATGCCGACCAGCCTAAAGAAGATATCAAGGAGTCGATGGAAGAGGCTGGGCATATCGCCAGCCTGCAGATGGAACGCTTCCTGACCACATTGGGAACTATTGCCACATTAGCACCACTTCTTGGTCTTTTCGGCACAGTTGTCGGCATGATTGAGATTTTTGGCGCACAGAATGCATCAGGCATGAACCCAACCCAGCTGGCGCACGGCATTTCTATCGCCCTCTACAACACGGGCTTCGGCCTGCTGATTGCGATGCCTGCGCTGGTGTTCTACCGCCACTTCAAGGCACTTTCCAACAGTTTCCTGATTCAGATGGAAGCCCAGGCATCCAAGCTGTTGAATGCAATCATTGCCTCACGCCGTCCTGACTGATTGAGGCTGACCATGAATTTCCGTCGGAACCGATCAGCAGAAACAACACCTGAGATCAACCTGATTCCATTCATTGATGTGTTGCTGGTGGTGCTGATTTTCCTGATGGTGAGCACGACTTTCAGCAAATATTCTGAGCTGCAGATTTCCCTGCCAGTTTCTTCCACTGACAATGCGGCAGAGCGCCGACAGAATCTGGATATCGCCATCGATGCTGAAGGGCATATTGCGGTGAACGGTGATGCCGTTAGACCATTGGCATCTCCTCAATTTGCAGAGGTCCTGCGCCAGCGGGCTGAGAAAATCGGTGATGGAAATCCAACTGTGATTATTGCCGCTGATGGCAATGCCAAGCATCAGGCAGTAGTGAAGGTGCTTGAAGCTGTGAGGATGGCTGGCTTAGACCGCCTGGCATTTGCCACGGTGAAACCTGAGAAGGGGGCACCATGAGCAAGGCAAACACCAAGGCTACCCGGGAGAATTTCTGGATGGAGGTCTGGATGGGGCGTGGTCTGCTCGCCTCCCTGCTGTTTCCGCTGTCCCTGCTGTTCCGTCTGATTACGGGTTTCCGCCGCCTGATGTATCGGATTGGCCTGTTCCGCTCCAAGAAAATGCCTGTGCCTGTGGTGGTGGTCGGCAATACCTTTGTTGGGGGAACAGGCAAGACCCCGATGGTCATCTGGCTCACCCAGATCCTACGCAAGGCAGGCTTTAATCCCGGAGTGATTTCACGGGGATATGGCGCATCCAACAGCCAGCCCCGCAGTGTCGATCCGAAAACATCCAAGGCATCTGAAGTCGGTGACGAGCCTCTGCTGATTGCGATGCGGACGCAGTGCCCACTGGTCGTCTGCCGTAAACGTGTTGCAGCCGCTGAATTCCTGCTGGCGAATTTCCCTGATGTGGATGTGATCATCTCAGACGACGGGATGCAGCATTACGCCTTGGCAAGAGATATTGAAATCCTGCTGTTTGATGGCAGGGGTGCAGGCAACCAGTGGATGCTGCCTGCGGGACCGCTCCGCGAACCAGCAACCCGCCGTGGCGATTTCACGGTAATCAATGGACGCAACTATCCTGCGCCAAACAATCCGATTTATACAGACAACATGTATCTGATGCAGCTGAAAACGGAGATTGCCGAACAGCTGTCTGAACGCACGAATGTCCAGCCTCTGGCAAAGGTGATGGGCACGGTAACTGCTGCTGCGGGTATCGGCAACCCTGGGCGTTTTTTCATGTCACTGAAAGCGCAGTCCCTGATTTTTGATGAGATGCCGTTGCCAGACCACTATGACTTTGCCGAAAATCCGTTCAAGAATGTGACAACAAAAACCATCCTGATTACCGAAAAAGACGCAGTAAAATGTGCCCAACGCCCTGAACTGATGTCGGATGAACGCATCTGGGTGGTTCCAGCAACCGTTGAGATTGACAACGATGAGCTGGAAAAACGGATTGTGGAGAAATGCCATGAATGCAAAACTGCTTGAGATTCTTGTCTGCCCTGTCTGCAAGAGTCCCCTGAAATACGATAAGGAACATCAGGAACTGATCTGCCGTCCTGATATGCTGGCTTATCCAATCCGCGATGGGATTCCTATCCTGTTGCAGGACCAGGCCCGCAAACTGGAAGAACAACCTGAATAAACCGTTTAACCGTTATTTTTATATCAACGAATCATGTCTTTTTATGTCGTAATTCCAGCACGTCTGGCCTCTACCCGCCTGCCAAACAAACCGCTGGCTGATATCGGTGGCAAGCCGATGATTGTGCGTGTCGCTGAACAGGCGGCTAAGTCTGGAGCCGCTGACATCATTGTCGCAACCGATGACCAGTCTATTGTCGATGCGTGTGCTGCAAGCAATGTGAAAGCAGTGCTGACCCGCAAGGATCATGTCTCTGGCACCGACCGTATCGCTGAAGTCGCATCCAAGATGGACTGGGCAAACAATGCCACCATTGTGAATGTGCAGGGGGATGAACCACTGATCGATCCAGACCTGATTGCCTCCACTGCGGCACTGATTTCCGACAGCGTTCCAATGTCTACGGCAGCGCATGCACTTGAAGCACCAGAAGATATCTTCAATCCAAACTATGTGAAGGTGGTGCTGGATAAGAATGGGCGGGCGATGTATTTCTCCCGTGCGGCGATTCCTTGGTATCGCGATGGCTATGCAAAGGCTGAGAAACAGTATCCAGAGCAGGCTGCCCTGCGCCATGTCGGGCTGTATGCGTTCCGCAATGATTTCCTGAAGATGTATTCCTCGCTGACCGTCGCACCGATGGAGCAGCTGGAATCCCTGGAACAGCTGCGTGTGCTGTGGCATGGCTATCCAATCGCGGTCCATGTGACCGAACGGATTCCTGAAGCAGGCGTGGATACTCCTGCGGATCTGGAACGTGTCCGCGCGACTTTCGCTAAACAGCAGTAATGGTTTGAGCCAGCCTGTCGTCTCAGATGACAGACGATAGGCTGGTTGGTAGAATTAAAGTTTCGGCAATATGTCCGCATATCTTGGTGCACACAATGCGCCATCCCTGTGCAGGACTGTAAAACAGTTTTCAATTATTTAAGGATTTTGGTCATGCGTCTTATCTTATTGGGTGCACCTGGCGCCGGCAAAGGTACTCAGGCAGCTTACCTCTGCGAAAAGTATGGTATCCCTCAGATTTCCACCGGTGATATGCTCCGTGCAGCTGTCAAGGCTGGCACTCCACTGGGTCTGGAAGCGAAAAAAGTCATGGAATCCGGTGGTCTGGTTTCCGACGAACTCATCATCAATCTGGTTAAAGACCGTCTGAAACAGCCTGACTGCGCAAACGGTTACCTGTTCGATGGTTTCCCTCGCACCATTCCTCAGGCAGAAGCTATGAAAGCTGCCGGTATCAATGTCGATTTCGTTGTTGAATTTGATGTACCAGACGATGTCATCGTTTCCCGTATGGCCGGCCGCCGTGTCCACCCTGCATCTGGACGCTCCTACCATATCGAATACAACCCACCAAAAGTCCCAGGCAAAGACGATGTGACCGGTGAAGACCTGATCATCCGTGATGATGACAAGGAAGAAACCGTGAAGAACCGTCTGGCTGTCTATCACGAAAAGACCGAAGTGCTGGTTGGCTACTACAGCAAGGAAGCAGCTTCTGGCGCAGCTGGCGCTCCTCAGTAC
>CAZHQM010000148.1:0-362 GCA_964534155.1 uncultured Oxalobacter sp. | reverse complement strand
CCTCAGTACCGCAAGATTGCTGGCGTTGGCGCTATCGACCAGATCCGCCAGAACCTGATCGATGCACTGAAATAATCTGTTTCTTCAGATGACATGGGAAAGCCCGACAAATGTAAACTATACCCCTTTAAGTAGACTACTACTTAAAGGGGATTGCTTATTCATGTCAGGTGAACATGCCTCTCGAGAATAAAAACCTACTTGAGACTAAAGAACTTCGGTAACAAAAAAGCAATCAGGAAAGAGATCTGCCTCCATCAAACAACTACAAGCAATGCCAGCGAATTGGGAAAGCCTCCCCTCCACCACATAATGTTTCCTGATAGAAATATTTTAAGTCCATAGGAAACTCCTTGCCTTAC
>CAZHQM010000147.1:0-4247 GCA_964534155.1 uncultured Oxalobacter sp. | reverse complement strand
AAATTGAAGTTTGATGCCACAACAATCTGCCTTACCCATTAACCGCATCTTTCAACTGCTTGCCCGGGCGGAATTTCGGCTGTTTTGCAGAGGAAATCTGGATAGTCTCACCTGTGCGTGGATTCCTGCCAGTTCTAGCAGAGCGTTCACCCACATCAAATGTGCCGAAACCAACCAAGGTTACACTCTCACCTTTCTTGAGTGATTCTGTAATCGCCTGCAGTGCCGCATCCACTGCGCGGGTTGCAGATGCCTTGGAAATATCGGCTGATTTTGCGATGTACTCAACAAGTTCAGTTTTATTCATCAGTCCCTCTTTTCGCCTGGATTGTCCAACTGCTTTTCATTAAACCGATACAAGTTTTTCCTGTCAAGGACATCCGGGAACAGGTATCAGCCCCTCATTTTTCCTTTTGGGAATTATGTTGAGACATCTGCTTTTTATCCTTAATGAAAATCTTTTATTTTTTCATTTCAGGATGATTTCAACAGCATCGCATTCTTTGAACCCTATGTTGTAACCAATCAACATGGCTCTCGGATGGCATCTTTGCCTTCAAGAAAAAAGGAGGGTTTCCCCTCCTTCTGCAACATGCCGCTGGCTTATGAGCGTCTTTCGCGACGACGTTCGATATCAGTCAGAAGACGTTTTCTGATTCGGATGCTGCTTGGCGTGATTTCAACCAGTTCATCGTCTTCGATAAATTCAACTGCATATTCCAATGTCATCTGGACTGGCGGAACAAGACGGATCGCCTCATCTGTACCTGATGCACGGATATTGGTGAGCTGTTTACCTCTGATTGGGTTGACCACAATATCGTTATCATGGGAATGGATACCGATAATCATGCCTTCATACAATGGATCATTGTGGCTGACAAACATTCTGCCGCGATCCTGAAGTTTCCAGATTGCATAAGCAACTGCTGCTCCGTTTTCACCTGAAATGAGCACACCGTTTCTGCGGCGGCCAGCTTTGTCATTGCCTGGATCGACTGGATAATAGTCATCGAAAACATGGCTCATAATGCCAGTACCACGGGTCAGGGTCATGAATTCACTCTGGAAACCAATCAGACCACGGGCTGGCACACGGTATTCAAGACGGACACGGCCCTTGCCATCTGGCTGCATGTCCTGCAGTTCTGCACGACGGCTGCCCAGTTCTTCCATGACACCGCCCTGATTTTCCTCATCGACATCAACGGTGAGCGCTTCGTATGGTTCATGCTTGATGCCATCAATCGTCTTATAAACAACCCGAGGGCGGGATACTGCGAGTTCATAGCCCTCACGACGCATGTTTTCAATGAGAATGGTCAGATGGAGCTCACCTCGACCGGAAACCTCAAATACGGTGTCATCGTCGGTTGGAGAAACACGGAGCGCAACATTGGATTTGAGTTCACGCTCGAGACGTTCGCGGATCTGACGGCTGGTCACAAATTTGCCTTCACGCCCTGCAAACGGGGATGTATTGACCATGAAATTCATCGTCAGGGTTGGTTCATCCACTTCCAGCATTGGCAATGCGTCTGGTGCATCTGGGGCGCAGAGTGTAGAACCGATATCGATGTCTTCAATACCATTGATCAGAACGATATCACCTGCGGAGGCTTCTTCAATCACGGTACGTTCCAGTCCTTTGAAGGAAAGAACCTGATTGATACGCGCCTTGATTGGGGTGGAATCAGGACCATTCATGATGATGACTTCCTGATTGCCCTTGACCTTACCGCGGCTGACCCGGCCGATACCGATCTTACCGACATAGGTTGAATAATCCAGAGAAGAAATCTGCATCTGGAATGGACCATCAACGTCTGCATCACGCACTGGGACATATTTCAGGATCGCATCGAACAGTGGTCTCATATCGCCAGAGCGGACATCTTCATCAAGCCCCGCATAACCATTCAATGCAGATGCATAGACAACCGGGAAATCGAGCTGTTCGTCATTTGCCCCGAGCTTATCGAAGAGATCGAAAGTTGCATTGATGACCCAGTCAGCACGTGCTCCTGGGCGGTCAATCTTGTTGATGACAACGATAGGTTTCAGACCTAAAGCCAATGCCTTGCGGGTCACAAAACGGGTCTGTGGCATTGGACCTTCCACAGCATCGACCAGCAGCAGAACGCTGTCCACCATAGAGAGAACGCGCTCAACTTCACCGCCAAAGTCTGCATGCCCCGGGGTATCAACGATATTGATATGGGTGCCTTCGTATTGGACGGCGCAGTTCTTTGCAAGGATGGTAATGCCACGTTCTTTTTCCAGATCGTTGGAATCCATGACCCTTTCTTCAACGGCCTGGTTTTCACGGAAGGTACCGGATTGGCGGAGCAGCTGGTCGACCAGTGTGGTTTTGCCATGGTCAACATGCGCAATAATCGCGACATTGCGGATAGCACGTTTTGTTTCAGACATAAAAATTCTTCTTTTGAAAATTTTGGATAACTTATTATTTTAACCTGTTTAGCCCAGTGCTTAAAGAATAGAGGGCTGACAGAGAGTCAAGGCTGTCTTACTGCGACCAGCCGTTCTGGCGCAAGGACACCATCTGAGCGGAGTTGGGCGGTGCCCAGAAACGTGCCATCCGGTGAATAGACACGGTAACGCTCAGCATGGAATTCGACTTTGATGTTTTCCTTTGCCACAGACAGGCGCTGACCATTCCGGTATCTTGCAGTCAACTCATCGGTAAGCCTGATGACCGGAGAATCTGACAGCAGCCAGTCAACAGACTGCAGATGGCTGTTTTTTGTTTCCTGATCGCTGTCCTGCGTTTCTTTCAGGATTGGCAACGGGATGGATTTTTCCAGCGTGAGAGAGCCTACCTTCGTTCTTCTCAATGTGTGCAGATGCGCACCACAACCGATGGCATTGCCGATGTCTTCTCCCAAGACACGGATATAGGTTCCTTTGCTGCAGGTGACAGACAATCTGAGATAAGGTTTCTGCCAGTCAATGAGTGTCAGGTCGTGGATGACGATGTCTCTTGCCTCACGCTCAAGTTCAATACCTTTCCGGGCATATTCATAGAGCGGACGACCGTCCCGTTTCAATGCAGAATACATTGGCGGCACCTGCTTGATGGCACCACGGAACTGATTGAGTACGGCGTCTATCTGCTCTACAGTCAGGTCAGGAACATCGGCTTCCCGAACGGTCTCCCCTTCTGTATCGCCTGTATCTGTCTGAATGCCGAGATGGACAATGGTTTCGTAGGTCTTGTCCGCATTCAGCAGATCCTGAGAGAACTTGGTTGCCTCACCGAAACAGAGTGGCAGCAATCCTGTGGCAAAAGGATCCAAAGTACCGGTATGCCCTGCTTTCTTCGCATTGAAGTAACGCTTTGCCTGAATCAGTGCATCGTTGCTTGAGATACCTGCGGGCTTGTCCAATAAAAGAACCCCGTCTATATCGAGACGGGGTCTCCGTGCTGGCTGATTTTTTTTCATAGATGGGTCAATCAGTCCAATTTCTGTTCTTCCTGATCATCATCAGGAACATGGGTTTCATTTGCTTTATCAATCAGGCTCATCAATGCCATACTGTCAGAGATTGAGTTGTCATAGACAAATACCAGACTTGGCAGGGTATGGATATGCAACCGCTTCCCAAGCTGATTGCGCAGGAATCCTGATGCACGGCGCAGACTGTCCTGAGTACGCTCAACATTTTCAGCACTGTCATCCAGCATGGTGTAGTAGATTTTTGCGTTGGCATAATCAGGGGTCACCTTGACCTCAGTGATGGTGATCATGCCAACGTTTGGATCCTTGAGTTCTGAAAAGATGATCTCAGACAAATCGCGCTGGATCTGGTCAGCCACACGAAGGGTACGGCCAGGAATAGATCTGTTACGTTTAGCCATAATTTTCTCCTTTCAGAACAACTAACTGCCTAATGATTACAGTGTACGGGCGATTTCCAGAATTTCAAAGACTTCAATCTGGTCGCCTTCCTTGATGTCATTGTAGTTCTTCAGGGTCAGACCACATTCAAAGCCTGCCTTGACTTCCTTCATGTCATCCTTGAAGCGTTTCAGGGAGTCGATTTCACCTGTCCAGATAACCACATTGTCACGCAGCAGGCGTACAGGAGCGCCGCGACGGACCAGACCTTCGGTAACAAAGCAGCCTGCAATGGAACCAACCTTGCTGACGTGGATAACCTGACGGATTTCGACAAGACCCAGAGTATTTTCGCGTTTTTCAGGTGCGAGCATACCAGACATC
>CAZHQM010000146.1:0-4248 GCA_964534155.1 uncultured Oxalobacter sp. | reverse complement strand
GGGTAAGAGAGCTCCGGACCCAGAAAGGGCTCAGCCAGGAAAAATTCAGCCTTGAGGTCGGGCTTGACCGCACCTACATCGCCAGCATCGAAGGTGGCAAACGCAATGTCTCTGTCATCTCCCTCAGCCGCATCTGGAATGGACTTGGCATCACCGCCAAACAGTTCTTCGACTCAAAAATCTTCAAATAAGCCAGCTTCCCGCGCGGGCCTGTTGCGAGATTCCACAAAAAACGTGACAATCCCTCTGTCAACGCAACCTTGTGGAACCATGAAAACCCCTAGAAACATCAAGCACATCATCGGTGCAGCCCTGCTCGCATTCTGCTGCTGTCTCACCACCGCCTGCGGATCAGGCAAAGGACAGCCCGGTGCCGTCACCGCCAGCCAGGCAACAGAATATATCCGTGTGGTCGGAGACCATCTCACCGTCATTGATGTGCGCACACCGGAAGAATTCGCCCAAGGGCACATGCCAAAGGCAAAGAATATCCCGGTCGACACACTCGAATCACGTATTGCTGAACTGCCAAATGGTCCTATCCTCATCGTCTGCCGGACCGGCGGCAGGGCAGAACGCGCATGGAAACTCATCATGCAGAAGCAACCCGACCGCAAGAACCTGCGCTTCCTGAAAGCAACGCCGAAATATCAGCCTGATGGCACCTATACCATCGAGTGACATCACGCTTTCGCAGTCATAAGCCCGCCAGCGATGCGGGCTTTTTTCATGGGTAAATGTAACGAAATGTAAAACCTGTAACGTTCAACCCCCGGCTATTGCCAACCAGAATCCAGGGGAATAAGATAACCCTAACAGTTAAGCAATTCATTTATCCTTGGTTGATCAGAATACTTTGGATGTACTTATGAAGAAACTCATCGCAGCAGTACTCGCACTTGCAATGGCAGGTTCCGCATTCGCATGGGGTGGCGGTCATCATCGTGGCCCTGACCACCGCCCTGGTTACGGTCACCGTTACAACGGTCCACGCCATGGCGGCTCTGGTTATCACCGTGGCCCTGGCTACCATAATGGCGGTTATCACCGTGGCTATGGATACAACCGTGGCCCTGGCTACCATAATGGCGGTTATCACCGTGGTCCAGGCTACCGTCCACACCGTGGCTTCGGTGAACAACGACCAGAATGGCGTTAATCAACCCTTTCCTTTGAGATCGGCCTAGACATTCTCCCTTCGGTCTGAGCCGGTTATATCAGGCGCCCGCATCGCAAGATGCGGGCTTTCTTTTATCCGCAGAAAAACTTTGACAACAATTGATATTTCCCATTGCGCCCAACACGAAAAAAGCACACAATCAAAAATCCCTACAAAAAATGCGGAATTGAAACCATGCGCATCATCCGACACATCTCCCGAGCCCTCATCATCGCTGTGATGTGCCTTGCCATGACCGCATGCATCAACAAAGACCATCACCACGAAGGCACACTCAACCCGCAGCAGGCAAACCAGCAGATGCAGAAATGGGGCAGGAAGCTCATCCTCCTTGATGTCCGCCTGCCAGAAGAATTCAAACAGGGGCATATCCCAGGCGCCATCAACATGCCGGTAGAAAACATCACCCCAGAAAAAGTCACCGCCCTGCCAGATGGTCCAATCCTCATCATCTGCCGATGCGGTGTGCGGGCACACGATGCCTACCACAAGATCCTGAATGCCCAGCCTCAGCGCAAGGATGTCACCTATCTGAACGGCACCACCCGCTTCCACTCAGACGGCACCTACACATTCGAATAAACCATATATTGCAGAATGTAACAGATGTAAGAATTACATTCCGCTATTGGAATTTTTCCCAGTTCACAATAAGATACAATCAATGGCTGATGAAAAACACTTCCAGCCCAAACCAAATCAAAGGAGGACACCATGAAGAAATTACTGGCAGCACTGATGGCACTCACCGTAGCTGGCTCCGCATTCGCAACCGAAATCTATGTCAACACCGGTCACACCAGCCGTGGCGACTATGTTTACAGACACGATGGTCCACGCCCACACCATCCAGAACACCGCCGCTATAAAGGCCCACGCCGCCATCATCCTCACGGCAATGCCTATGGTCACTACAAACACCACCATAACCCACACCACCGTGGCCCAGGCCCTCGCAGATAATCTCTGCAACTGAACCGAACAGTTTCATTGTTTTAGTCCCTTTTGCCCGCCTCACCGGCGGGCTTTTTTGTTCTGGCAAATCGGCAAGCAGCATCCACCAGATAAACATCATAAATATCTTCAAGATATTCATGACATATCAAAAAGGTATTGTAAAAATATCAATCAAAAAAACCAGACAGCCACACACCACCAGACCTGATACAATGAAAACCACCCTCCCCTGACTGGAGACACACCATGAAACCCATCACCCAGATCCTGCTCGCCATCGGTGCCACCACCCTCTCCACCTGTGCCCTTGCCTGTGGACCAACCACCTATGCCGGCACCTTCCAGATGAAAGGCGGCATCGTCACCATCGATGAAGCTCCAAGATGCTCGGGTGACTTCGTTTACCGTGAATGGAAAACACCGCAGAAACCCTACAAAGGCAAACCTGCCCTGCGCCTGTACAGCCACGACAGCAGCAGCTATGGCTCCAGCGTCCACTTCAAGCGCAAAAGCGGTGCTGAATACATCCTCACTGTGCCACCTGATGCCCAAGCCCCAACCGGTGACACCGACTACATGGACCGCCTGCGCCTCACCATCATCGACAAAGACGGCACCAGGCGCGAGCAGACACTCATGCGGATAGAAGACTGACCCCGCCCACATCAAAAAAGCCGCCCTAAAGGCGGCCTTTCAGCAGTTAAGACAGGCTTGCTGCAATCACATCATGCATCAGGCGCAGGTGTAATCATCACATCGCACTCAGCCTTGTTAAGCCCGGTATGCACCACACTGCCCATCACATACTCCTGCAGACGGTTGCGCGGTTTCTTGCCCAGCACCAGCAGATCGATACTGTTGGCGCTGACACTCTCAAGAATCGTCTGGTCAGGCAGACCAACCTTGACCTGAGTCTTGACCGATCTGCCAAGACCCAGTGATTCGACAAAACCCTTCATCGTTTCTTCACCTTCTGCCTTGATCCGCTCTGCCGCTTTTTCCAACATACCAGCAGCAGAAGAAGGTGTACGGCTAATCAACATCGCAGTCGGTGGCATGAAAACATGCAGCAGGGTCACCTCGGCATCCGCAGGAATGAAAGGCATTGCCTGCTTGACCTGATGGGCAGACGCATCGGTGAACTCAACAGGAATCAGCACACGCTTATAAGGCTGATCAGGATCATTGCGGACAACCAGCACAGGACATGGGCAGCCCTGAATCACCTTGATGGGTGTATTGCCGATGATTGGCACCGCATGATACCCATGACCATGCTTGCCCATCACCAGGATACTGGCTTTATTGTCACGGACAATCACCTGCAACTCATCTGCAATCCTGCCGACACTGGCAACAGGCGTAACAGATACCCCCTGCTCTGCGGTCAACTCCCGCGCCCGTGCCTGAATGCTGTACTGCAGCCCCTCAACAACCGTTTCAACACTGACATCTGGCGCCTCTTCAAAAAACTTCAGGAAAGCATCGATTTCCGACTCCTCCTGAATATAACTGAGGATGACCTCTCCCTTGGAAACACTTTTCGCGAGAACAGCCCCCCGAGCCTCAGCCTTTCTCGCCCAGTCCGACATATCTGTCGCAATAAGAACAGGATTATTTGCACTCATGATTTTTCCTTTGGATAAAGAATACCGTCTCTGCCGCGCCAATCTCCCAGACCAACCGGCAATCACCACAAACCATATGATTGCATATTTGAAGATATAAGTGTTAATGAGAATCCCAACAGTTATATCAGCCCCGCCTATCTTCTAACCAAAAAATTGTGGTTAGCGCCATTGCCTGAAAAAACCGCCACAATACAACCATCGGAAAACCGCAAGAAAAGGGGGAACCATGAGAAGAATCATCCTTGATCTCGAAACAACCGGCAGCCGCCGCAGGAACACATCCAAGATCTGCGAAATCGCCGCCATCGAATTCGATGAAAACTACCTGCCCTGCAGCTACTACCACCAATATGTGAACCCTGTTCACGCTGTCGCCTTCGATGCCTACAAGATCCACGGGCTCACCAACGAATTCCTCAGCAAGTACCCACGGTTCCATGTCGTGGCAGACTCTGTCACCGACTACCTCAAGGGCGCGGA
>CAZHQM010000145.1:0-4319 GCA_964534155.1 uncultured Oxalobacter sp. | reverse complement strand
TTGCAGATGCAACTGTCAACGCATACATCGGCATCCTGAAATCCTGCAATGCCAAGAGTGTTGAAGGGCTCCAGATCGATGAACCATACCTCGTTATGGACCTGAGCGCTGAAGATATCTCATTCCTCACCCAGATCTACACCAGACTGCTGGCAGAGAAAGGCAACGTCAAGGTTCTGCTCCAGACTTATTTCGGAGACATCCGAGACTGCTACAACGAAGTCTGCGCCCTGCCATACGATGGCATCGGCCTCGATTTCATTGAAGGCAAACAGACGGCTGAACTGATTGCTGCACACGGATTTCCAAAAGACAAGACCCTGTTCGCTGGCCTGATCAACGGCAAGAACATCTGGAGAAGCAACTACGCCAACGTCCTGAAAGTCCTCAAAGGTCTCCAGGGCATCAATCCACAGGTCGTCCTCAGCACATCCTGCTCCCTGCTGCATGTACCTTACACTGTCAAGAATGAAACCCAGCTTAGTGCAGAAGTCACCCGCCACTTCGCATTCGCCCATGAAAAACTGGAAGAACTTGGAGAAATCTGCCGTCTTGCAGACCTGTCAGACCACACTGAAGACCCTGCATACATCGCCAATCAGGAATTGCACCAGAGCACCCTGCGCACCGATGCCGAAGTCCGCGCCCGCACTGCAGCGCTGACCGATGCAGACTTCAACCGAGAAATGCCACGCAAGGCCCGTCTGGAACGCCAGCACAAACTGCTCAATCTGCCCTCCCTGCCAACCACCACGATTGGTTCCTTCCCTCAAACCAGTGCAGTCAAGCAGAACCGGGCAAAATTCCGTCGTGGTGAAATCACTGAGGCAGAATACCATGAGAATGCCAAGGCATTTATCAAGGACTGCATTGACCTTCAGGAAAAAATCGGTCTGGATGTGCTTGTCCATGGTGAATTCGAACGCAACGACATGGTCGAGTTCTTCGGCGAGAACCTTACAGGCTATGTCTTCACCAACAATGCATGGGTTCAGTCATATGGCACCCGTGGCCTGAAACCACCGATTGTCTTCGGAGATATCAAGCGTGAGAAATCCATCACAACAGACTATATTGCCTATGCGAACTCCCTGACAGACAAGGATGTCAAAGGCATGCTGACCGGTCCGGTCACGATTCTTAACTGGTCATTCCCACGCGAAGACATCTCCACAGAAGAAATGATGAATCAGATTGGCCTCGCTATCCGGGATGAAGTCATGGAACTGGAGAAAGCCGGTATCCGTATCATCCAGATCGATGAAGCCGCCCTGCGTGAAAAACTACCATTGCGCCGTACAGACTGGCACAAGGAGTATCTGGACTTTGCCATCAAGGCATTCCGACTCTGCTCTGCGAGAGTCAAACCAGAAACTCAGATCCACACCCACATGTGCTATAGCGAATTCGAGGATATTATTCCTGAGATCGATGCAATGGATGCCGATGTCATCACTTTTGAGGCTTCCCGCTCCAAGCTGACCATTCTCGATGCCCTCAAGGAAAACGGTTTTGAGACCGAAACTGGCCCAGGGGTCTATGACATCCATTCACCTCGTGTGCCAGATGTCGCAGAAATCGAAACCGCCATCAAGGAAATGCTTGCTCGCATCCCCCAGAAACAGCTCTGGATCAACCCAGACTGCGGTCTGAAAACCCGTGGCGAGAAAGAAACGGTCGCCAGCCTGACCAATCTGGTCACTGCCGCCAAGAATATCCGTGCATCCCTGTAAAACCAGATAACCCACCAGCATCGCATGCCCATCGAGATGCCAGTGGAAAAGCCTGCTATACACCAGACACAGATGTGTAAAATAGGTGTATGGCAGGTTCCCGTCTGGGGTAATGCCTCGAATATGCCAAGCGATTGAACGAAACACTATGACACTGCAGCAGCTGAAATACATCATCGCGGTCGCCACCAAAGGCACAATCAGCGAAGCCGCCAAAACCCTGTACATCTCACAGCCAAGCCTGACTGCTTCCATCAAGGAACTGGAACGGGAGATGGGCATCACGATTTTCAGCCGCACCAACAAAGGCGTCATCCTGACACCCGATGGCGAAGAATTCCTCGGATATGCACGACAGGTTGTCGAACAGACCAACCTCATCCGTGAGAAGTATCATGGAAAAGCCGCAGGAAAACATCTTTTCTGTGTGTCCGCACAGCATTACTCTTTCGCTGTTGAGGCTTTCGTTGACCTGCTGAGAGAACTGGGCGGAGATGAATATGATTTTAGAATCCGGGAAACCCAGACCTATGAAATCATTGAAGACGTCGCCCACCTCCGCAGTGAAATCGGTGTGCTTTACCTGAATCCATTCAACCAGACCGTACTCAGGAAAACCATTAAGGAAAACGACCTCACCTTCACCCCGCTGTTTGTTGCCAAACCTCATGTCTTTGTCGGCTGCAGCAACCCTCTTGCCCAGCAAAAAACAGTGACACTCAAAGACCTTGAGCCATACCCACGTCTTTCATACGAACAGGGCGAACACAATGCCTTCTACTTTTCAGAAGAAATCCAGAGCACTCTTGACTGCAAGAAAAACATCCAGGTGAGAGACCGTGCCACCCTATTCAATCTGCTGATTGGGTTGAACGGCTATACAATCTGCAGCGGTGTTCTCAACACCGAATTCAATGGCAGACAAATCATTGCCATCCCGCTTGAAATCGATGATTACATGGAAATCGGCTATATCACCCATAACAAAGTCGTTCCAAGCCGATACGCCAAACACTATATCGAAGCAATCAAACGGTACACACAGAACCAATAAAAACAGAAATCCCGCAGATACAGCAGAACCTGCGGGACTCTTCTTTCAGAACAACATTAAACAATCAGAACCGCTGATAAGTCATCGGATACCCGGCAGGCATCTTGTAGCGGCCACTCTGCTGGTCATATTCAAAGACATAGGTCTTGGATGAGATACGGCGCCCTCCCTTTGGTTCACAGGTGGCACAGCTCAGCTGGGCATTCTCAATCCCGCTCACATCAACCTTGATCGGGTAATATCCATCGAGCCGCCATGAAGAGGCAATCGATGTGTCCCCCGTCAGGATGCTGGCATTGTTCGATGGCGCAGAGCGGGCATATTCCTGGATACTCGCCACATGGCGGATCTTGCCCTGATCAAACGCATAGTAATCTTCCATCAGCTTCGACTGTCCCTTGTCACCTGACAGGATATTCCAGCCATAGATGTTCTTGCCCAGCTTGGTGAAGATCGCATCACCACTGATACCCATGCCGGCATGGTGCATCTTGGAAATCACCCGATACTGCCCGCTTTCCTTCTGCAGGGCATACATATCGTACATCGTGACATTCTCATTCGTCGCCAGCACAAAATAAACCGTGCCATCACGGGTACTTGCCTTGTTCATCACCTCAGCCGTCATACAGCTGCTGCCCCAGCATTCCTTGGAACGGTTATATGAACCATAAGCCGGCAGGATCTGGTTAGCGATGGCTGACTGTTCCCAACTGCTTACCGCAGTCCCTTTCACATCATTGCCCTGCCTCTGGCTCTGGCGGCGCTTCTTGTAAGCGTTGTACTTGCCCTGCGCCCAGGAAAAAATCCCCTCAAAGAAACCTGCCGAATGAGCAGGCACAGCAGGAATACCGATACTCAAGGCAACTGCCGCCGCAATCAGACTCTTTTTCATATAAACACTCCAAACATCCATAAAAAAAGAAGGCCACAACGGACCTTCTTCTATGCCATCAGACACCGACAGCTGTCAGCAGTGCCGCCGTTTTCAGTTTTTCCGGCACAAACTCCAGTGCATACGCCGACTGCTGGACCGCCATCAGACACAGCTCATGTGTCTTCAGCTCATCAGGCACATACTTCAACGCAATCCCACTGTTCTGAACCGCATACTCGCAGAACTCAGGGGTTTTCATTTCATCCGGCACATAGCGCATCCCCTTGCGGTTATGCTGAACCGCCGCCTTGCAGACATCAACCGTCTTCAGCGCATCCGGCACATAGCGCAACGCTCTGCCATTGCTTGTCACCGCAGCCAGACACAGATCAGGCGTACGCTCTTCCTCAGGCACATACTCCAGCACAGAACCATCATTCTTCACCGCCGCCGCATAAATCTCAGGTGTACGGTTTGCAGGCGGCACATCAATCATCGCCCACGCACTCTTCGAGACCGCCGCCATGCAGATCTCAGGAGAACGCAGAGACTCAGGAATATCCTTCAGCACCATGCCATTATGCTCAACCGCCGCAATTGCCACCTCATGCGTGCGGAACTGTGTCGGGATATGGCGCAGCGCCCAGCTGTACTG
>CAZHQM010000144.1:0-4342 GCA_964534155.1 uncultured Oxalobacter sp. | reverse complement strand
CAGAGGCACCGCTCATCATTGCCTTGATCTGGGCAACTTCATCCTCTACCGCACGACGCGCACGTTCGACATCTGCCGCACGTTTTGCACGTTCAGCCTCGGCTTCTTTGCGGGCTTTCTCAGCTTTTGCCGCTTCTTCAGCCTTCTTAGCCTGTTCAGCTTTTTTCGCAGCTTCAGCTTTCTGCTGTTCTTCTGCCTGCTGACGTTTCTGCTCTTCAGCTGCGCGCTGTTCTTCTGCTTTCTTTTCTTCATCAGCACGGGCTGCTTCCGCTGCTTTCTGGCGGTCAGCCTCAGCTTTTTCGCGGGCAGCTTGTCTTTCACGGGCTTCCGCCTCCTGACGGGCAATCAGTTCAGACTGACGGCGCGCTTCTTCTTCACGACGCTGTTTTTCAGCTTCATCAATAACAGAGACAGGTGCGGCTTTGCGACGTGCGATTTCTGCACGGACAGCCTGCTGTTCATCCTGTTTAACAATCGTGCGTTTTTTCCGGACAGCAACCTGAATGGTTCTGGAACGGCCAGTCGCATCTGACTGACGGATTTCACTGGTTTCTTTTCTTGATATGGAGATTTTGCGTTTTTCGCCTGCAGTATTTATTGCCATGTTTCCCCTTCTTTCTTTCTATAGGATTCCCAAAGAGCTTATCTGTCTCTGATCCTATTTAGATTCCATCAGTGCACGGGCATTTTCCTGCATCTCTTTTGCAACCTCATCGTATTTTTCATCGATGAGCTGCTGTTCGTCGTCAGTTACGTCCGCAAGTTCATTTTCAAGCAACTGGCTTGCCCGGGCAGTGGACAGCGCCAGAATTGCACCAAATTCGTCATATGCCAGATTAGCAAAGCGTTCAACGGTAAGAACACCTGCATTGCCCAGTTTGGTTGCAACTGCAGTGGTCATACCCGCCAGATCACGCAATGCCGGTTCCATTTCTTTCGTAGCATCTTCGTATGCGATTTCTTCGCTGACGAAGATGTCACGGGCACGCTGACGGATTTCTTTAACGGTTTCTTCATCGAAAGCTTCGATTTCCAGCATTTCGCTCATTGGGACATAAGCGATTTCTTCGATGGTGGTGAAGCCTTCATCAATCAGGACATCTGCAACTTCCTGATCGACATCGAGTTTTTCCATGAAGAAGTTCTGCAGAACGGCTCTTTCCTGAGCATTCTTATCTGCGGACTCTTCTTCAGTCATGATATTGATTTTCCAACCGGTCAGTTCTGTTGCCAGACGGACATTCTGGCCACCTCGACCGATTGCGATTGCCAGATTTTCCTCATCGACAATGACGTCCATCGCATGTTTGTCTTCATCAACCAGGATGGAAGAAACATTAGCCGGTGCCAGTGCGCCGATAACGAACTGCGCAGGATCTTCAGACCAAGGCACGATATCAACGCGTTCACCAGAGAGTTCACCGGTCACTGCCTGAACCCGGGAGCCACGCATACCGACACAGGTACCGATTGGATCGATACGGCGGTCAAGGGCATGGACGGCAATCTTTGCACGGATACCAGGATCACGTGCTGCAGATTTGATTTCCAGCTGGCCATCTTCGATTTCTGGAACTTCACGGGCAAACAGGCTCTTGATGAAATCCGCAGAGGTACGGGACAGGATCACCTGGGCACCACGTGGACCACGGTCAACACGATAGATGCAGGCACTGACACGGTCACCCACACGCAGGTTTTCTTTTGGAATCATCTGATCGCGTGGCAGGCGGGTTTCAATCTTGCTGAATTCGATGATGGCATCACCTTTTTCCATGCGTTTGACAGTGCCATTAACGATGGATTCACCTCTATCGAGGAAGTCATTCAGGTTCTGTTCACGTTCTGCGTCACGGATACGCTGCAGGACAATCTGTTTGGTGTCCTGAGCAAAACGACGTCCCTGCAGGTCGATGGATTCAATTGGCTCTTCGATATATTCGCCCACTTCGATATCAGGGAACTGTTCTTTTGCTTCGAAGAACAGGATTTCCTGATCAGGCATCTGCAGACCTGCCTCGTCTGGAACAACCTTCCAACGGCGGAAGGATTCACGGTCGCCGGTATCACGGTCAATCGCGACACGGATATCTACATCACCCGGATAACGTTTCTTGGTTGCAAGAGCCAGCGCATGCTCCAGTGATTCCAAGACGATTTCTTTGCTGACATTTTTTTCGCGCGCCAGCGCATCAACTAATTGAAGAATTTCAAGACTCATGCTTTACGGCTCCTAAAATTCACCTGAGGTACCAGGTGTGCCCGGTCGATATCCGGAATTGTAAAATGCAATACTGAACTGGTTTTGCCATCGGGATTGTCAAATTCCAAACCGATTTCCTCACCTTCTGGCTGCTGCAGGATTCCCTGAAAGGTCTTGCGGTTCAGTCCTTCGACAGGTTTCCGCAATCTGACCCAGGCTTCTGCTCCGACAAAACGGACAAAATCCTGAAACTTTTTCAGTGGACGATCCAGGCCCGGAGATGATACCTCTAGGCGGTCATAATCAACATCCTCAACTATCAGCACATGGGACAGCTGACGGCTGACATTTTCACAGTCATCCAGGGTGATGCTGCCTCGATCTGCCTGTTCAGGCAGAAAATCGATATAAACACGGAGAATACCGCCCGGTGCCCGCTCGATATCAACGAGCTCGTAACCGCAACCGGTGACGGTTTTCTCAATCAGTTCTTCAAACAATAGATACTCCTGTTCAGTTTTGCCCGACACCATCAATCCCCACAGCGGGGCAGGTAGCATAATGAAAAAAAAATGGGCTAAAGCCCATCTTCCATTCCTGCACCATCTTTTGATGGGCGAGACCAATAACAATATTGGATTATATACGCTTTACCATCTAACCGCAATCATTCAGCATAATAAATCCAATAATATCAACAGCCTTTGTCACATCAAACCATCAAAAAACACCCAAAACTTTTCAAATTGTCTTTTTAGGAAAAGGATTCTTGAAATTTCAATGCTCAAATCTTCATTTTGACGACAATCCGCTGTTGCTTTGGCAATCATTGCAGGGTCGTTGTAGAATCCACTGTTTTCACCGTTTATCTTCAACCCAGTTTCATTATCCGTCCTTGCTATGGCAGTTAAGAACACCGACTACAGTGAAGAGTCTATTCAGGTCCTGAAAGGGCTGGAACCTGTCCGTCAACGTCCGGGCATGTACACACGTACGGAAAATCCACTGCACATCATCACTGAAATCATCGACAACGCATCCGATGAGGCGATTGGAGGATGGTGCACTGACATCCAGGTCACCTTGAATACGGATGGCAGTGTGACGGTTGAAGACAATGGGCGTGGTATTCCGGTGGGCATCCATCCTGAGGAAGGCGTTCCAACTGTGCAGATTGTGTTCACCCAACTGCATTCTGGCGGGAAGTTCTCGAAAGGCGGAAACAGTGCATATGCCTTTTCTGGCGGGCTTCATGGGGTTGGTGTATCTGTCACCAATGCATTGTCCAAACGCATTGACGTAACTGTCTGGCGTGAAAAACAGGAGCACCATATCACCTTTACAGATGGTGAGGTCTCTTCTCCACTTGCCTCAACGCCACTAGCGAAAAAAGACAAGAAGACTGGCACCCGGGTTACCGTCTGGCCTGACAGCACCTATTTCGATGATGTCACCATTCCTCTCCAAGACCTGCGGCATCTATTGCGGTCTAAAGCAATCCTGCTGCCTGGGCTGAAAGTTTCCCTGACGCATGCAAAGGATGGACAGGTCGAATCATGGCACTATGCTGAGGGGTTGAAGGGATATCTTTCTGAATCACTGGGGCTGATGAGTGAGGAGGATACCGTTATTCCCCTGTTCAGCGGGGAACATTACGCCAGCGAAGAGGATAGTGATTTTGCGACTGGCGAAGGCGCCTCCTGGGTTGTCGCATGGACAGCAGAGGGAACACCAGTCCGTGAATCTTTTGTGAACCTGATTCCAACACCTGCAGGCGGAACGCATGAGAATGGTCTCCGCGATGGGCTATTCAATGCCGTCAAGAGCTTTACAGACATCCATTCCCTGATGCCGAAAGGTGTGCGGCTTTTGCCAGAAGATGTCTTTGTCCGGGTTTCGTTCCTGCTGTCCGCAAGGATTCTTGACCCGCAGTTCCAAGGGCAGATCAAGGAGAAACTGAATTCCCGTGATGCGGTGAGACTGATTTCTCATTTTGTCCGCCCTATTTTCGAGCAGTGGCTGCATCAGAATGTTGAATACGGCAGGAAACTGGCTGAGATGGTTATCCGTCAGGCTCAGTCCCGCATGAGACAGCTGCAGAAAATTGAAAAGAAGAAATCATCTTCTGTTGCAGTGCTC
>CAZHQM010000143.1:0-4363 GCA_964534155.1 uncultured Oxalobacter sp. | reverse complement strand
GCGGCCTCATGTCTTCCGTGGCGATGAACAGGTAGATGCTGAATTTACCGGGCGTTTGCTTGAGACTTGGGTCTATACCCAGATTGCCCCGATTATCGACCTGAATCCAGACTGGGAAATCTATCATTTCAGAACCAGAAACGGTAAAGAAATCGACTTTCTACTCGAAAACAATATCACTGGCGACCTGATTGGCATCGAGGTGAAATCAGCTGAGCGGGTGCAGCAGCAAGACTTTCGTGCCATGAACTGGTTTGCAGAAAAACTGGCAGGACAGCATAACTTCAAGGCCGTTGTGCTGTACACAGGCAACCATGTTCAGCAGTTCAGCGAAAACCGGATTGCCCTGCCGATGGCTTATTTGTGGCTGTGAGTTTTTGATCAAAGTGCAGTGATTTTTTTACCACACTGATAGCAGGCTATTTTTTGACAGGAAAAATCCCTCAAAAAACAGATCAGATTATCACCCAATAAATCAATGATTTTATTTAGCGGAGAACAATACCGGGGCATTCAAGGACATGATGCTGTCATTCTCTGAAAAAACAAAAATGATGAAAATTGACAGCAGCCAGTCTCTGAAAGTCCGTTTGAACAACCTGATGAATTTGGTGGGGTATAACACCAATATTGAACTGCTGCTTGAAGAGCTTTTCAGACTGTGCAAACGGGAAAAAGTCTCTCAGGAAGATTTGCCAACCATGGTGATTTTCTCTGATATGGAATTCGATCAGGCAAACTATGGTGCTGAGGCAGAGCCTGTTTTCGAGACTTATAAGAGCAAGTTCGCAGAAATTGGACTCACTTTGCCACCTGTTATCTTCTGGAACCTGTGCAATAGAACTGGCACAGTGCCACTGAAAACCAATGAAGCAGGCATGATGCTCTGCTCGGGCTTCTCCCAGCAGATGATGCACTGCATCGTAGCCAAGGAATTCGAAAAACTTGATCCATGGCTGATGCTGAAAGCAAAACTCGACAGCCCTCGGTATGTTGATAATGACATCCTGCTACAGGCCTGATTGCCATCAACCAAAACAAAGATCTGACATCAAAGTCAATCTCGCCCCCCTCATCAGCACCTTAACCGATGAACAGATCGCCCAAGGCAACCGAGTTGTGGAGGCTGTGCAGGATGATGGTGTCGGGATCACAGTGCAGTGATCGGCCAAAAACTGTTTTCTGTGCTACACTTTGCCTGTGGCAGTTGTCTCATGCCACACCGTTTCTGTTCAGGCTACCTGACACCAGAATTATCTGATTTTGGAAAGTTTTCAAAAGTACAGTTTTGCACAAGATTTAAGCACTTAACTGAACTTTTTGGAGACATCTTTTTTGGCAATGGCAATTTTGGAGATACCCCTTTGCAACCCATTGATTTCAAAAAGGAAAAAAGGTGCTCACAGTAGGAACGTTGCCCTGATTTCAAAGGGATCTTTTCAGCCCTGCCATTCACTGGCTGGGCTTTTCTTTTGCCTGAAACAGAATAGAAAAAAGCCCGCATTAACAGGCGGGCTTGTGTTGAGGCATTGCTCTAATCTCAAAGGACTGAGACTATCGCTTCAAGAGAGTTTTTGAATTTCATTTTGTATTATTCCCCAGAATGCCCATTTAACGAGTATGCCCAATTTTCTGCATCTATTTTTGCGGCCTCATAATCTGTAAACATACCAAGAATTTCTTGAAAGTCATCACTCACAACAAAAAGCAGTGAACCATCTTTATTGCTTATCCATAGACTTACACTAAATGTATGGTTTCTTCGGATGCTTTCATGAGCACTTAAAACACCTTGGCACTCCCATTCTTCGTTTTCGTTCAAATCAGATATAAACATCACAAAATCCCAATAAAAATCCATGTGCACATTGAATAGGATTGAGGTCTTAATCGTTTTAACTCCACCACCAATTCGGGCTTGATCGATGTTTGGTTGATGTGTTTTCCGACATTTCCTGTGCGTAGGCACTCGCTTCGTCAAGATTTTTCGAGATGCCCAAAAACTGCCCATTTTTGTCATTGACTATGTAAACAGTCTCATCACCATCTTTGCGATCACAACGGGATACGACAAAGCATTCTGTTTTAGTGTTATTTGTGTAACAGGCAATTACCCCTATGAAATCCCAGTTGGCGTTCAGTTCTTCCTTTATTTCCTCGTATATTTCCTGGTATGCCATGTCTTCCTCCCTATCTGGATTGTTTGGCTGATGCTTATGATATGACCGCTCAGGCTGGTTTATATGCCTTGAGTCTTGCAATCAGCGCCTTCCTGCGCTGCTGGTATGCATCGATGGTTTCCTGGCTGCACTGGTTGGAACCACTGGTTTTCTGCCCAAGGAAGAAAGCAATGCGCTCGTTGTTCGCACCAGATGGATGAGGGATAGCATCAAGCACCTGTTCTGCCTTGATGGCACCGGCTTTGACCAGCATGCTCAGTGCTTCTTCAGGAACAGGCCCCATAGGTATGAAAAGGATATCTTCAGGATATTCTTTGACCTCTTCACCGAATGTCTCAAAGACCCACTGCTTGAGCTGTGGTTTGGTGATCTTGCCACCTTTCACGCCATTGTATGGATCCCACTTGCCGTTTTTCTTGTTCAGGGCATAGGTGGCATTCTTGATGACCGAACAGGTCTGCACCAGATGGCTCTTGTCACCGAAAAGTTCGGCACAATCATTGATACCCAGATAGCGGTTGAGACCGATGCAGTTCAGCATTTCGATGAGCTTGTCACGCATACCACCGCTGAATGCACCGGTTTTCTTTGCCGCCTGCAGGGCTGCTTCATCAGACTGCCCTGCTTTCAGGCATTCGCGGATCTTGGCAACTGCGTTCACCAACTGGGTGTTGCCTGGGGTGATGCCGACAAGGGCAACCTTGGCTTTCGGGTTCACATATTCAAACGGGGTATAGACCATTTTCAAGGCGCCATCGTTTGCCATCTGCAGTTTTGCTGCCAGCACGGCTGCATCCTGAACTTCGGTTTCAGTCAGGTTGATGATGGTGGATTTGAAATGATTGAGGGTATCAGTCTTCATATTTTTCCTTGAAAAAAAGATTTAGATAATTGACATTCCGCTTTACCAGAACGTCTGTCGATGATGTGATTGTACGGATACCGACAGAAAAAAGCGCAAACCACAAATTTGGGAATAGAAACCTGCTGAATCACCTCAATCAATAACTTGAGCTCCACGCCTCTCCCGCATTCCACCGGGACTGCCAATGGCTCAGGTAGCTTTTGGCGACTCCGCTGTCGTTCCAGACAACCATGACATTTTCGCTGTTGCTCTTGGCTGCGGCTTTTGTGTAGTTGAAGCTGCCGGTTTCTGTATGCATACCATCGACCACGATGTATTTGTCATGATGGATCTTGTACCGGTCATTTGTCCGCAGTTCGATGCCTGCATTCACAACCAGATTCATGGCGGCATGGCTGGAGTCGCTTCGGTTGCCCCGCTCGTCGATGACGATTTTCACATCAACTCCGCGTTTGCGGGCATCAATGAGGGCTTTCATGATTTTTGGAGAGGTGAAAGAGTATGCCGCCATCCTTATATTAGATTTCGCACTGTTGATGACGCGGATGACCATGTTCTCTGCCCCACCGTCTGGTGAGAATGCCGTCCAGATCGGACCTGCATAGGCAGATACCGCAAAAGCAATGCCTGCGGCAACCGCTGAGATTCTGGTGATGATGGTGCGTGGATTCATGGATACCCTTTTGATTAACTCATCCACATACAGGATAGCACAAAGAAGAAGCGCCGACCCAGATTTTGTGGTCAGCGCCTTATATCAGGTGAATCTGCTGTCGGCAGTGCTACCGCTCACAGAGTTGGGTATAAACCGCCTCGCTGGAGGTTCTTGGCCGGACTGGCTGCCAGCCTTGGTCAGGCATCGCGCCAAACGAGTCACCTTCTGGACCCACGGTCTCGCCTGAGATACGGTGGACTTTTCGGGTGCGGCAGTCGGCTTCGTAGGTCGCAGTGATGGCATAGCCTTTTGTACCGTCATCGGTGATTGGCAGTTGGATGAGGAATCTGCCCCGATGGCTGTTTCTGTCAACAGAGGCGGTGTCGGCAAAGGTTTTGCCCTCCCGGCTTTCATGCACGGCAGTCCAGTTGCCGCTGACCTGAAAACGGGTGTCACGCTGTCCACGGTCGCCACGGGATGAGCCTTGCCCACCTCCCTGTTTGCCACAGCCGACAACGAGTGCGCCCAGCATGATGACCAGCAGGAGTTTTTTCACGCGTTTCCTCAGTCTCCGATGTTGAGTTCTGTGCAGATGACCCGTTTCACGAGTTCAGAGACTTTTTCCGGCTCGATGGGTACCTGTTTCACTGTGCGGTCTTCTTT
>CAZHQM010000142.1:759-4380 GCA_964534155.1 uncultured Oxalobacter sp. | reverse complement strand
GTCTGTGACAGAAGATAGTCATCTTCGATAATGCGATATTCCAATTCAACAGCAGAATGCTTTTTTATGAATGCAAGATTCGCCTTCAGCAAAGGCAAGACTTCTTCATCTGTTTCATAGCAGGTAAGAACAATTTTTTTCACTGCTGAATCTTTTTGCATTCGCTCCACGAATGCAGCTGATAACACGCCAGTACCACTCCCTGGATCAAGAACAGATACTTCTTTTTTCTTGCTACCAGCATCAAATAGCGATGCCATAAAAATAGCTGTCTCGCGTGATGTAAAAAACTGCCCTTTTTTCTTTCGCTTACTTTTCGGCATCGCTTCTAAAAAAGCCAATGTCTGAGAAAGCACATAATCAAGCATTTGCATCTATCACTGTTCCTTCGATTTAATATCCGCGTTTCTTCAGATGCGCAACACCCCCGAAACACAAGGATGTAGCACGCCTCTCATGTAACAATACTAGAAGCCATTGCCATCCTTCAGTACCTGTGTAGCCTATCGAACATCGTCCACATATCTTACTGATTTAGCCACAAACACTCAATTTCAATACAAATCCAATCCAAGCAACAATTGCCTATCGATCTCTACGACATCTCTATTGCTGCCCCAATCCCCAAACTGCTTTACACAGCCCATCTTAACTACAACCTGATAGAGTTGAATCAGTGTTTTTATCTTCAGATTTTCTTTTTGAACATAATCTCTGACAGAAACACCTACCGAATCACCAATTTAAATAAATACCTGAAATAAGGTTCAGGTCTGCGGCACCTCAACCGCCCCCTCTGTGGAAATAACCAATTCCTGCCTTCTTCCCGTTAAATACCCCCTTATTCCACAGGGAAAATCCCCTAATTGACAGGATGTAGCCTTCAAGGGGTGTACAACACCACTCAAGATTGGCAGAATGGCGGGATGCTTATTTCCGGGATCATTAAAAAGTACAGTCGGATGAATCTTCTCGCAGGTATCTGCTGCGGGATTGTTGTTGGTGTTACGCTTGCGTTGCTTGTGCCTCAGGCAACGGTCATTGCTTTGCTGGGTACGATTTTCGTCGGGGCCCTGAAGGCGATTGCCCCTGTACTTGTCTTTGTCCTGGTCATCAGTTCCCTTGCCAATGCCCAGCAGACACCCGGCAAGCGGTTCAGGACTGTCATCATCCTCTATCTGGTCAGCACCCTGCTTGCAGCGATTGCGGCAGTGGTTGCCAGCCGTTTATTTCCTGTCACGCTGACCCTCACGCAAAGTGTCAATGACCTGACGCCACCAAGCGGCATCACGGAGGTTTTCAAGAAAATCCTGGCAAACTGCGTCTCGAATCCGCTGGCTTCGATTGTGAATGCGAATTACATCGGCATTCTGTTCTGGGCGATTGTGCTGGGTATCGCTTTCAAACAGACCTCTGACAATACCAAGCAGTTCCTTGCAAGCTGTTCCCAGAGCGTCTCGAATGTGGTGAGATGGATTATCTCTGCTGCGCCTTTCGGCATCTGTGGGCTGGTGTTCGATGCGGTTTCGACAAACGGCATCTCCATTTTCAAGGATTACGGCAAGCTACTGTTGGTTATCGTGGGCTGTATGCTTTTCGTGGCACTTGTCATTGAGCCGCTGCTTGCTGGCATCACCATGCGGAGAAATCCTTATCCACTGGTTTTCCGATGCCTGAAAGAAAGTGGCCTGACCGCATTCTTCACAAGAAGTTCTGCCGCCAATATTCCAGTCAACATGAAGCTCTGCGAGAGCCTTGGTCTGGATAAGGATGCCTATTCTGTTTCTGTGCCACTGGGTGCAACCATCAACATGAATGGGGCAGCTGTGACCATCACGGTCATGACGCTTGCCGCAGCGCACACCCTGGGGATTGATGTTGATATTCCTTCTGCGATTGTGCTGAGTATCCTGGCAACGCTGTCTGCCTGTGGCGCATCGGGGGTTGCCGGCGGTTCCCTGCTGCTGATTCCAATGGCCTGTTCCCTGTTCGGCATTCCAAATGATGTCGGGATGCAGGTTGTTGGCGTAGGCTTCATCATCGGTGTTGTACAGGATTCCTTCGAGACCGCCATCAATTCTTCTGCCGATGTCATCTTTGCCGCCTCTGCTGAATTCAGTGACTGGCGCAAACAGGGCAAGGAAATCAAGTTCTGACGCATCCCCATGCAGACCTGAAATAAGGTTCAGGTCTGCATATATCTTTCTCAAAACCGTATCAGACCACCTGCAGGACAATCTTGCCGAAGTGGGTATTTGACTGCATGAGCAGATGGGCATCCATTGCCTGCTCAAGCGGGAATACCTTATAGATGACCGGTTTAATCTTGCCTGATGCCAGCAGCGGCCAGATGTGTTTCTCAAGATTCCGGGCAATTTCTGCCTTGAATTCATTGGATTTCGGACGCAATGTGGAACCTGTCACGGTCAGCTGGCGGTGCAGGATCTGGGAAAGGTCTGCGGTGCCACAGCGCCCAGCGATATAGGCAATGAGAACAAGCCTGCCGTTCTGGGCAAGGCAGTCGATTTCCTTATCGAAAACAGAGCCACCGAGCATATCGAGGATGACATCAACACCCTTGCCATCCGTTGCTTCCATCACATACTCGGCAAAGTTGGCAGTGGTTGAATTGATGCAGTGGTCTGCACCAAGCGCCTCACATTTCTCGCATTCCTCATCGGTGAGTGCGGTCGCGAAAACACGGTGCCCCATGGCTTTTGCCATCTGGATGGCAGAGACACCGACACCGGATGCACCCGCCTGCAGCAGGAAGGTTTCATCGCCTTTGAGCTGTCCGATGTCGAACACGTTTGTCCAGACAGTGAAATAGGTTTCAGGCAGGGATGCGGCTTCGATTGGGGTGAGCCCTTCAGGAATCGGCATACAGAGCCCTGCACTGGCGGTACAGTATTCTGCATAACCGCCACCCTGCACCAAGGCACAGACCATATCGCCGATCTTGAGACCGGTACCTGACAGGTCACCGCTGACAATCTCGCCTGCAATCTCAAGACCGAGAATATCGGAAGCCCCTTCTGGCACTGGGTATCTGCCGATACGCTGGAGGACATCTGGACGGTTGACACCTGCCGCATGCACCTTGATCAGGACTTCACCGTCTTTTGGCTCTGGCATTGGGCGTTCGCCAATCTGGAGGTAGCCTTTGCGACCTTGGTCGATAATCTCAACTGCTTTCATCTGTTTCCCCTTTCTTTGTCCGGTTTCCAGAAAACGACTGCGGGATGCCCTGTCGAAAACGGATAGTTTCCATAGGTCATGATGACATGATATTGCCATCTTCTCCCATCAGACAATGTTCCTTTGATGAACCTTGTCTTCATGATTATTTTAAACAATTCTGATGACTGTTTTTTTACATGAGGACTTATTCCAGAAAAACAATCTTTTACAGCAAACAAAAAACCTACAGCTGTTTCCAACTGTAGGTTTCTGTTTCGGACAGGTTACCCTGTCACATTGCCATCATCAGGCTTCTGCTGGTTTTTCAGCAGGTGCTTCTTCTGGCTTTGCTTCTGCTGCTGCAGCTTCTTCAGCTGCCGCTGCCTTCATGGACAGTTTGATACGGCCACGGTCGTCGGTTTCCAGAACCTTGACGCGGAC
>CAZHQM010000142.1:0-749 GCA_964534155.1 uncultured Oxalobacter sp. | reverse complement strand
TCCTTGAGGTAGTCAGCGACTGCGTTGACACGTTCCTTGGCAATCTGGCTGATGTGCAGGAGACCATCTTTACCAGGCAGGATCTGGACGATTGCACCGAAGTCGAGGAGTTTCAGGACGGTACCGTCGTAAATCTTGCCGACTTCAACAGAAGCGGTGATTTCTTCGATACGGCGTTTTGCTTCCTGACCTGCTGCTGCATCGACGGATGCGATGGTGACAACACCTTCGTCGGTGATGTCGATCTGGGCACCGGTTTCTTCGGTCAGTGCACGGATGACTGCGCCGCCCTTACCGATAACATCACGGATCTTTTCAGGGTTGATGCGGATGGTGATCAGGCGTGGGGCAAAGTTGGACAGCTCGGTCTTGAAGTGAGGCATTGCTTCCTGCATCAGACCCAGGATGTGCATACGGCCTTCTTTTGCCTGTGCCAGTGCAACCTGCATGATTTCCTTGGTGATACCCTGGATCTTGATGTCCATCTGCAGTGCGGTGACACCGCTTGCGGTACCAGCAACCTTGAAGTCCATGTCGCCGAGGTGGTCTTCGTCACCGAGGATATCGGTCAGGACTGCGAAACGGTTGCCTTCCTTGATCAGACCCATTGCAATACCTGCAACGTGGTTCTTGACTGGAACACCTGCGTCCATCAGTGCCAGAGAACCACCGCAGACGGATGCCATGGAGGAAGAACCGTTGGATTCCATGATTTCGGAAACCAGACGGATGGAGTAGCTGAATTCGTC
>CAZHQM010000141.1:0-4403 GCA_964534155.1 uncultured Oxalobacter sp. | reverse complement strand
CCTATTGAGTTTACCTTATTATTGGTAGTGCGTACATTGTTTCAGTCTATCTAATATGTTCAATTTCACAGATTCCCAAAAATTGGAGAATCCAGTCCAATATTGCCAGTCATACGATGATAGCGGTAATATTTCCACCTATTGAGAATGCAGATCTCCTGCATTTATTTTTTATTTGAGATTAGAAATGAGCAGACCACTAACAGCCACTATCGACATTGCCGCAATGCGACACAATTTTTCTGTTGTACGTTCATCAGTTCCGCAGGCAAAAGCTTGGGCTGTTGTCAAAGCAAATGCATATGGGCACGGGCTTGAGCGGGCAGTACGGGCCTTCTCAGATGCAGATGGTCTTGCGCTGATTGAAATCGACCGAGCCATTGGATTACGTCAGAATGGATGGAACAAGCCAATCCTTCTTTTAGAAGGCTTCTTCAAGGCAGACGAATTGCCTGATCTGGCTCAAAACGAAATCTCCTTTGCTGTGGCATGCAATGAGCAGATTGAAATGCTCGAAAAGGCAAAACTTCCCAAACAGGTCAATGTTCATCTCAAGATGAATTCTGGCATGAACAGATTGGGTTTCCTGCCATCTGAATACAATGCAGCCTATCAGCGTGTAAGAAAAATCCCTAGTGTCAAATCTATTACCTTCATGACGCATTTCGCAAATTCGGAAACACCTAATCATCCAAAGGTCCCGGTTGAAGAACAACTGCGAAGAATCGAGATTGGCACTCAAGGACTCACCGGTGAAAGGAATCTGTCTAACTCCGCAGCGATTCTCCTTCATCCAGAAATCAATACCAATTGGGTACGCCCTGGCATCATGCTCTATGGTGGCACTCCTGGTGGCAAAACAGCCGAGGAATTCGGGCTGATTCCAGCGATGTCACTTGACAGTGAAATCATTCAGATCCAGCACATCAAGAAAGGAGATTCTGTAGGATACGGAAGTCTCTATACTGCAGAATCAGACATGACAATCGGTGTTGTCGCATGTGGCTACGCTGATGGTTATCCCCGCGTTGCGCCAGCTGGCACACCAGTTATCGTAGATGGTGTAAGAACCGAATTAGTTGGCCGTGTTTCCATGGATATGCTGACTGTCAACCTCACTCCAATCAAAACAGCCCATGTTGGCAGCAAGGTATGCCTCTGGGGCAAGGAACTGCCGATTGAAGAAGTTGCTGTGGCTGCAGGAACTGTTGGCTATGAAGTGATGTGTGCATTGACCGACAGACCACAGATCATCGTAAAAGACTAGATTCTGCCTTTTCAGATATCGTTACTGAATAATGGCAAAAATAAAAACACAATATACCTGCAATGCGTGCGGGAGCATCAGTGCAAAATGGTCTGGGAAATGCTTATCCTGTGGGGAATGGAACACTCTGACAGAAACAGAAGTGGCATCTCCATCAGGCAACCGTTTCTCAGCCAAACGTGCGGGTATTGCACAGACATCCCCCGTTATCTCTCTTGCTGATATTGATGCTATTGATGTACCAAGAGTTGCCTCGGGAATCAATGAATTCGATCGTGTGCTAGGGGGAGGGCTTGTACCCGGTGGAGTCATTCTTATCGGCGGGGATCCTGGTATTGGTAAATCCACACTTTTGCTCCAGACTCTTGTCAATCTATCAAATCAAAAGAAAACGCTTTACATCAGCGGGGAAGAATCTGGTGCACAGGTAGCCTTACGTGCAAAACGGTTGGGACTTCAAGCTCCGAACCTGATGATGCAGGCGGAAATTCAACTTGAGAAAATACTGGGAACGCTTGATACGCAACGTCCTGACATTGCGGTTATAGATTCCATCCAGACAATCTACTCAGATATCCTGACATCTGCCCCAGGCTCAGTCGCACAGGTCCGTGAATGTGCTGCACAACTGACCCGATTTGCAAAAACATCAGGTACAATCATCATTATGGTTGGGCATGTCACTAAAGAAGGTTCATTGGCTGGTCCCCGGGTTCTTGAGCATATTGTTGACACTGTCCTTTACTTTGAGGGGGATACACATTCAAGTTTCCGCCTGATTCGGGCATTTAAAAACCGTTTTGGCGCCATCAATGAATTGGGCGTCTTTGCGATGACAGACAAAGGGTTAAAAGGTGTATCAAATCCATCTGCAATCTTTTTAAGTCAACATAATCAACAGATTGCAGGATCATGTGTTATGGCTACACTTGAGGGAATGAGACCACTGCTTGTAGAGATTCAGGCATTGGTTGACTCATCACCCACGCCAAATGCCAGACGTCTCTCCGTTGGTCTGGAGCAGAACCGACTGGCAATGCTTCTGGCTGTCATGCACCGCCATGCAAATATTGCAGCCTATGACCAGGATGTTTTCATCAACGCCGTCGGCGGTGTCAAAATCAGTGAACCAGCAGCCGATCTGGCAGTATTGCTCGCAATCTATTCCTCATTGCGCAACAAACCTCTTCCTAAAGGACTTATTGTTTTCGGAGAAGTTGGTCTGGCTGGAGAAATCAGGCCAGCACCAAGAGGTCAGGACAGATTAAAAGAAGCTGTAAAACTGGGGTTCACTACAGCAATCATTCCGAAATCTAATGTGACACGTCAGGGAGTATCTGGTCTGGAAATTATCGGTGTCGAAAGAATAGATGAAGTCTTTGAGAAAATCAGAGAGCTGTAACCCTTTTGTTAAAGCCTTATGAATTCCTGGTCTTGGCTTTTCAACGGGGTAATGCATCCCCGTTGACACCCATACAATCCCGAACAATCAATACCATACCTGCTTTGATAGAACGGTTTGCCTTCGACAGATCAACAGCACGGTAGTATTTAAAATCCCATATTAACGATACAATATAAATCTAGACTGATACTTCATAAATAGAATATATGTCACTGATTCCTATTATTTTATCGAGCATATGCCTGATTATTTCAATCGTCATTCTGGTAAGGCAGTCGAATAATAGAACAATGGATTCCATCGAGAAAAATATGCAGCAGATGGAAGCAAAGATTGAGACATCCTGCGATCGAATCCAACAATCACTTCAGCAACAGATTCTGTCTACTACAAGCAAGAATCGTGAAGAGCAGATAAACAGCCTTCTTGGATTCCAGCAGAATATCTCTACCCAGATAACATCAATTCTGTCACTGCAGGAAACGCAGCTCGCCAATTTCTCAGAAAAACTGGGAAATCTAACGGAAACCCATGCGGACAAAATTGAACAAGTGCGGCTATCACTTCTTGAGTCAACTCAAAATGCCCGAAAAGAGCAAAGCGATGCCATTCATAATCTGATGTTGGCTATCCAACAGACACTGACAGCAATCACAGAAACAAATAATCAGAAAATCAATGAAATAAGAGAAGTTCTTGAAACAAAAATTAAACAGATGCAGTCTGAAAATTCAGTAAAACTTGAAGAAATGAGACAGACTGTTGATGAAAAACTGCATGCAACCCTCGAACAACGTCTCGGAGAATCATTTCGACTGGTTTCTGAAAGACTGGAGACCGTTCACAGAAGCCTTGGTGAGATGCAACAACTCGCAGTTGGTGTTGGTGACCTGAAAAAAGTGCTGACAAATGTCAAGACTCGCGGCACCTGGGGAGAAGTCCAACTGGGTTTTCTGCTTGAACAGATGCTGACAGCCAACCAATATGAGAAAAATGTCGAAACAGTTACTGGCTCTGGCGCCATTGTGGAATTTGCAATCAAGCTTCCAGGGAAACAGGAGGATGCAAAACCGATATGGTTGCCAATAGATGCAAAATTCCCTAAAGAACAGTATGAGAGACTACAGAATGCATCAGAAGCAGGGGACACTGAAGCCATAATATCCGCAGGGAAAGAATTGGAAAGTGCTGTCAAACTCCAAGCTAAGACAATTGCCCAGAAATATATTTCCCCACCAGACACAACTGATTTTGGTCTCATGTTCCTGCCAACAGAAGGACTATACGCAGAAGTTATGAGACGCCCAGGCCTAGCAGACGAAATACAGCGTAAATATCGAATCAATATTGCGGGGCCTTCTTCATTAAGTGCGTTGCTGAACAGTCTCCAGATGGGATTCAGGACACTTGCAATCGAAAAACGCACATCAGAAGTCTGGCGTATTTTGGGGGCTGTAAAAACCGAGTTCTCAAAGTTCGGGAATATTCTGGATAAGACCAAGAGAGCTCTCGAAAAAGTCACGCAGAACATTGATCAGGCGCAGACACGTACCCGCGTCATGACAAAGAAATTGAAATCTATTGAATCCTTGCCAGAAAATGAGTCCGCATCAGTCTTTCAGATAACTGCAACAGAAAATCAAGCAATAGAGGCAGACACCAGTCTGTAAAAACGCTATTGATCCGTCGAGGACAATGGGATGACTTTGCCAGGGTTCAGAATGTTATGTG
>CAZHQM010000140.1:0-4423 GCA_964534155.1 uncultured Oxalobacter sp. | reverse complement strand
GGTTGATGGTGTCGCCTTCAACCGTGAACAGGAAGAATCCAACCCCACCAGAGGCATCCCGGTTGATGTTGCCATTCTTGACCTTGCCTGCGGAGCGGGTCATGAAGAAATGGGATCTGTTGTTACCCAGATAGCTCTTGGTGTACTGCTTCTCCATGCAGTATTCCGTATTGCCGACCTGATGGGCATAACAGTACATGTTCTGATGGTACATGCCGTAGCTGGCTTCCATGACCTCATAGATAGGAACGCCCATACCAGGCTGAAAGCGGGCAAGCAATGGTTTGTCGGCAAGGGAGATCAGTGGCTTGACCTTGCCTTCGCTGTCTGGAGTCTGGGAGGATGCGGCTGTTGCCGAGGCAGATGCGGATGGCTTGCTTTGGCCACAGGAACAGAGGGCTGTTGCCATGGCGAGCACGGTCAGGGCGGTTGCAAGGGTCTTCTTCATGTCGAGCCTCCCATCGGGTGAGATTATCTGCAGTCTCTATATGAAAAGTTTTGCATGAAATGCGTCACGTTTCAAGATTTGTTTCATCCATGGAACAGAAAATCCCTGAAAAAATGGTGTTTCTGCCTCAGTGGTCTTTGTTTTTCAGCCGATGGTAGCCGGTGCGGTTCATCATGTAGCGCATTGGTTCAAGGTCACCGACAATCTGGAGGATGTCTTTGCCTGTGTTTTCATAGGGCTTGCGCACGCCTGTGAATCGGGCGTTGATCCGCTTGTAGAGTTCGATAGCGCGTTCATTGCCTTCGAGCACCCATGCATACACATGCTTGAAGTTGCTGCGGACAGCCCATCTAGCAAGGTGGAAGATAAGACGGGGACCAATACCGTTGCTCTGGAAAAAAGGGTCAACGTACAGCTGGTCGAAGTAGACATCTTCTTCATTGATGACATCGTGGTGGATCAGGCCTTTGATGATGCCGTCATCATAGACGAGGATGTTGTCGATGGCGCCTGTTTCCTTGAGATGCTCGTAGGTGCTGACAACCCGCAGGGAGTTGAACATGATGCTGTCATTGTGAAAGATATCACGATAGGCAGTACGCTTGGCGAAGACCAGGATTTCTGCAATCCGGTCGATGTCTGCCAGTTCAGCTGGTCGGATGAGGACTCTCATGGTGCACCTCCACAGGACTAGTGATACCTCAACTATAGCACTGTGGTCGGAACAGGGGGTAATGTTTGATGGCTTAAAGGACTGCTTGTATGCGGGCTATAATAGCCAATCTTTTCTGACTGGATAACAGGTATTTCAAGATGGCGGACGAAGCAGGTAAGAGCGGTATTGTTGAGAAGATTGTCGATCATCTCACAGCGATTGTTGAGGATGCGGATATTGTTGGGCTGGGTTCTGATGCTCATCCAGACTGGGGAAAATACAGGGATGTTGCCTCTGCGACTTTCCTGCTGTTTGTGACAAAGCAGGTGGATACGGTCAACCGCAAACTGTTTGTGAAAGCACTGACAGACTGTTTCGGTGAACAGGTCATCGATGAGAAGGTGACGCATACCCCTGCCCGCCATAAGGTGGCGCCTTGCATTGATAAGATCAATGCGTTTCTCAAGAGCGATATCGAGCTTTGATACTCAGCAATAGCCAATAAAAAAGCCAGCGCTTGAAACGCTGGCTTTTCGTATAAGCAGGATCAGCTGCTTAGAACTTGTGGGTAACACCGACCTGGACTGCAGTGGTCTTGTCATGTGCATCACCGTAGATGTTGGCTGCATCATCACTGTTGTCATAGTCAGTGTAAGAAGCGATACCGTACAGGCTGGTGCGTTTGCTCAGGTTGTAGGTATAACCGATTGCATATTTGTAGATGTCACCAGAAGCGTTGTTGAACTCGCCACCGTTGAATTTCGCATCGATGTACTGGAAGGATGCATTCAGCTTGCCTGGGCCAATCTTCCATTCAACACCTGCCAGCCACTGTTTCTGGACGTAATCATTGAATACACCATCTTCTTTCAGGTTGGTGACAGTGCTCCAGCTATCACGGTAGGTAGATGCCTTAGCCCAACGGGAGTAGTCGCCATCTTTCAAACCTTTGTCACGGGTCATCTGATAGAGCAGGGAGACCTTCACACTATCCCAGCTGTAGGATGCGCCTGCATTCCAGACAGAAGAGCGGTTGGAGTCAGCCAGTACAGAGTAGTTGGCAGTGAAGTCCCAGCCACCATAGGTGTAGTCCAGACCCAGTGCGTAGCCATCGTTGTCATAGCCATTGCTGTGGTTGGTTGCAGAGCCAACCAGAATATCGTCCTTGACACGGGACTTGCTGTTCATGTTCTTACCCAGAGAGTAGCTTGCATGACCAGTCAGACCATTCCAGCTTGGAGAATCGAAACGGATGGTGTTGTCGATTGCTTCAGAACGCTGGGTGGATTCAATCATAGCGCCAACGCCCTGCTGATCGAATGGATCGAAACGGCGGATCGCTTCGGTTGGGATTTCAGCAACACGGCCGAGGATAACAGAACCCCAGCAGTCGCTCTTCAGACCGACGTTTGCTGCGCCTTCCCAGTCACGGTCGTCTTTGGAAGCGTTGTTGGTGCCGTTATTCAGGTGGAAACGTTTTTCCAGATTCATGGTGGCTTTCAGGCCACCGCCCAGATCTTCAATTGCTTTGAAACCGATACGGTTGTTCAGGTTTTCATCCATCTGTGCATCGAAGCCGGTCTTTTTGACATAGCCGGTGTCAACGATACCGTAGATGGAAACATTGGTCTGTGCAAAAGCAGCAGAAGATGCTGCTGCAGTAACTGCCAATGCGATAAGAGTCTTTTTCATAATCTTCCCCTTGTTGTGCGTGGGTGTATGTATTCGGTACATTTCTTGGAACGGTGTACATTCCTTATGCGGTTGAGATGAATTGTGGCAGATTTTTCACATTTTTTGGTGAAATTTGTTATGACAGATTAACTTTATTTGAATTCTGTGTTGTTTTTGGTGTTTTTGTTGGTGATTTTGAAATATTCTGATTTTGAGATTTTGTAACGACAGACGTGGTTTTTTTGGATTTTGTTTTTTTTGCAAGGAGTGTCTGATATGTGTTGGCATTAGAAATAGATAGGTATTTTGATGCTGAAACAGGTGTCGGTGTTACAATTAAAACTGGTATAACTTTGCCTGTCATTTCTCTAAGGTCTCATCATGAATAAAGTCTTTAAGATTATCTATAGCCATGTTCGCAGAATGTTTGTTGTCTGCAGTGAAAATGCCAAGTCACATGGCAAACCCAAAGGACTGAAAACTGCTGTTGCTACGATGATGGTGGCCTCCTTTGCTGTGATGGGGGGGCATGCAAGTGCGACTGAGATTAAGGATCGCACCTATGACAAGCCATATGATGCTGTTTATAACAATGCTGGGCCAGCATCAGGGGGGGTATTGCTTATCCAGAACAGTACTGTTTCTAAGGATATGACTGGTGGCAGATCTACGAAGGATGCGACTCTTAATAATTTGACTGTTATAGGAAGTACTGCGACTGGAAATCTTTATGGTGGTTATGCAGGACAATCGGCAACAAAGAATTCTATTTCTATATCTGAATATGTAAGCGAAGGCATAGGAGTTAAGAGAGAAAGTCTGATTCAGGCCGATATCTACGGTGGATACAGTGAATCAGGTGTCGTCGGCGGTTCTGAAGAAGGAGCAGGCAACAGCGTCAGCATAACAGGTGCGGTGACCGTGACAGGCGATATCCAGCGGGTCAACGATGAAGAAACCGGAGGTGGTGGCAACATCTACGGTGGATATTCAGAAGAAGGCGATGCCATCGGAAACCGGGTCACAGTCAGCAATGCTGACCTGACCATCTACCAGACAGAGACCAGTACCTGGACAGACACAACGGTGGACGGGGATGGTGTTGAACATGAAGAAACCTGGACCGACACATACTATGGCGAGCCAAAACTCACAGGAGGCAAGAGCGAGACAGGTACAGCCAGAGGCAACACCGTCGTTCTGGAAAACAGCACCACCCATGGCATATACCATGAATACAGCTGGGAAGACGAAAACGGTGTAACAGAAACAGAAGGATATTACAGCGATCTGGAAATCGCAGGTGGTGAAGGTGTCAATGCCATCGGTAACACAGTCAGCGTTGACAACGTGACCTTTGCGAATGACACCGAAATCCGTGGTGGCAGAGCTGAGAACGAGAGTGGAGCAGCACTTGCAGAAAACAACAGCGTCACACTCACACATGCCGGCTATGCTGAAAACGCAGAGATAGATGAAATCATCGGTGGAGATGCCAGCTCCAATAATGGCAATGCCACGGCGCAGGGCAATACCGTCCAGCTTAACGACAGTCGGATTGGATCTGTAGTTGGTGGAGAAACAAACGCCTATCGGTATGAGGATTCCACAGTTGGCAATGCCATTGCCCAGAACAACACCGTAAC
>CAZHQM010000139.1:0-4457 GCA_964534155.1 uncultured Oxalobacter sp. | reverse complement strand
ACAGCCGGATTGAGACGACACAGATCTATGCCCATAACCTTGAAGCCCAGAGCAACCGCTGCTCAAGGCTGGTTGAAAGGATGGTGATAGGGGGGATGACGCGGGGGCGGAAAAATCCGCGTATTTACCCGAAAAGACGAGAGAGAAGGGGAATCTGAGAAGAGATATCCGGCAACCCAAGCCTGAATTTCCAGCCCTTAGATGCGGTCGTAGTGAGTCCACATTCTCAGGACACGAACTGTTCCTTCATAGGCAACACCATCCTCTTCAAAAGGTGTTCTATCAATCTGGCAAACCAATCTATGCTGGATATTGATGCGTCTGGAATAGAGTCCAGCCAAATTACCGACCAAGCTCTCAAAGAATGGCGGTTGCTGGTAAGAATTCTTCTCCAATACCTTAATCAGCTCTTTTGCCCGATCAGCAAGCTCTGATGATTTCAGTTTGCGTGCATCTTTAATGGCACAGCGGTCAAAGATGACTTTAAACATATATCACCAGCCCAGCTCAGCTTCCGATACGCCTTCTGAAATCGGCTTTTTACTTGCCTCAATCAGAGAGTCTGCCAGGCCCGGTACAGAATTGAGATAGATGGTTTCCTGAATGGCGCGCCAGTCTGCCTCACCGATCATGACTGCATTCTTCCCCCTTGCGTTGGTGATGGTGATTGGGGTGGCATTTTCATTGACCTCGGCAATCAGTTTGTACAGATCTGCCCGGGCTTGGGTAACGCTGATGGCTTGCATAGTGACTATCTCCTTTGAGATTGACTTTAACGTACGTTAATACGTACGTCAACTATCTCCAATACTTTATATCATCACATACCATAAAAAATCCCCTGATTTTTATCATCAGGGGATTCTGATCAACTGAAGAGGTCTTTCAGTTTATCCAGCCAGCTTTTCTGCTGCGGGCTGTGTTTTGCCGGTGTCTTTGAGATCAGTTCATCGAACTTGCGGAGCAGTTCTTTTTCTTCGATGTTCAGATGGACTGGGGTCTCGACCCGGATGTGGCAGAAGAGGTCGCCTGCCTCATAGGAATGCAGCCCCTTGATGCCCTTACCTTTCAGGCGGAATGTCCTGCCTGTCTGGGTGCCTTCTGGAATCTTGAAGGAGACCTTGCCATCGAGTGTTGGCACTTCAATCTCACCGCCCAATGCTGCTGTACCGAATGTGATTGGAATCTCACAGTGGAGACTGTCTTCATCACGGGTGAACAGCTGGTGTTTCTTGATGCGGATCTCGACATAGAGGTCTCCTGGAGAGCCACCATTCTGACCAGGCTCACCATCACCTGCCGATCTCAGGCGCATGCCATCACCGATACCGGCTGGAATCTGGAAGTCGAGTGTCTTCTGGCTGCGGATATGACCTTCACCATGGCAGTCCGGGCATGGATCCTTGATCTGTTTACCCGTGCCATGACAGTGTGGACAGTCCTGCTGAACGCTGAAGAAGCCCTGCTGCATACGGACCTGACCCCGACCACCACAGGTTCCACAGGTGGTTGGTGAGGTGCCCTTCTTCGCACCAGTGCCACCGCAGGATTCACATTTGTTCCAGGATGGAACCCGGATGGTTTTCTTGCAGCCTTTTGCGGCTTCTTCCAGTGTGACTTCAAGGTTGTAGCGCAGGTCTGAGCCACGGTATGCCTGTGGACCACTGCGTCCACCGCCCATGCCACCGCCGAAGATGTCGCCAAAGATGTCGCTGAAAGCCCCGCCGAATGGGTCGCCACCACGGCCACCCATGCCTCCCATACCGTTTGGATCAACACCAGCATGTCCGAAGCGGTCATAGGCACTGCGCTTGCCCTCATCGGAGAGGATTTCGTAGGCTTCTTTTGCCTCTTTAAACTTTTCTTCTGCTATCTTGTCGTCAGGATTGCGGTCTGGGTGATACTTCATCGCCATCTTGCGGTAAGCCTTCTTGATATCGGCTTCTGAAGCATCTTTGGCAACCCCAAGGACTTCATAAAAATCTCGTTTTGCCATGTCAGTTCTTCCTTATCCTTAAAAGGGTCACTGTCTGTTCCATGTTCTGGAACCATCTGGACATCAAACAGAACGCCGGGCTAATGGCGGAACCATATTCTGCCCGGCGGTCTATCTGCATGGTTCAAAGAACCAATTATTCTTTGTCCTTGACTTCCTTGAAGTCTGCATCGACGACATTGTCATCTTTTGGCGCTGCGCCTGCTGCTTCTGCACCGCCTGCGGCACCTGCTGCAGCCTGCTGGCTTGCGTAAACCGCTTCACCGAGTTTCTGAGCTGCACCTGCCAGTGCCTGCATCTTCGCATCGATGGCAGCCTTGTCGTCACCTTTCAGGGATTCTTCCAGATCCTTCAGGGCAGCTTCGATACCATCCTTGGTTGGCTGGTCGAGCTTGTCACCGTGTTCGTCCAAGGACTTACGGGTTGCGTGTACCAGAGAATCACCCTGATTGCGTGCCTCAGTCAGTTCACGGATACGTTTATCTTCTTCTGCGTTGACTTCCGCATCCTTGACCATGCGCTGGATTTCTTCTTCGGTCAGACCAGAGTTTGCCTTGATGGTGATCTTGTTTTCCTTACCGGTTGCCTTGTCTTTCGCGCTGACATTCAGGATGCCGTTTGCGTCGATGTCGAAGGTGACTTCAATCTGAGGGATGCCACGTGGTGCTGGTGGGATGTCTTCGAGGTTGAATTCACCCAGTACCTTGTTGGCAGCCGCCATTTCACGTTCACCCTGGCAGACCTTGATGGTGACTGCAGGCTGGTTGTCGTCTGCAGTGGAGAACACCTGGCTGAACTTGGTTGGGATCGTGGTGTTCTTCTTGATCATCTTGGTCATGACGCCACCGAGGGTTTCAATACCCAGGGACAGTGGGGTAACGTCCAGCAGGAGCAGGTCTTTACGGTCACCGGAGAGGACAGAGCCCTGCAGGGATGCACCGACTGCGACTGCTTCGTCTGGGTTGACATCACGGCGTGGTTCCTTGCCGAAGAATTCCTTGACCTTTTCCTGAACCTTAGGCATACGGGTCATACCACCGACGAGGATGACGTCATCGATGTCGGATGGGCTGAGACCTGCATCTTTCAGTGCGATACGGCATGGGGCGATGGTTTTTTCAATCAGTTCTTCTGCCAGGGATTCCAGTTTCGCACGGGTCAGGCGGATGTTCAGGTGAGCAGGTGCGCCATTGACCATTGCGATGTATGGTTCGTTGATTTCTGTCTGCTGGGAAGAAGACAGTTCAATCTTGGCACGTTCTGCAGATGCCTTGATACGCTGCAGTGCGATTGGGTCCTTGGAGAGGTCCAGACCGTTCGATTTCTTGAATTCGTCGATGATGAAGTCGATGATGCGCTGGTCGAAGTCTTCACCGCCGAGGAAGGTGTCACCGTTGGTGGAGAGCACTTCGAACTGTTTGTCACCGTCGAGGTCAGCGATTTCGATGATGGAAATATCGAAGGTACCACCACCGAGGTCATAGACTGCTACCTTGCGGTCACCGCTGCCTGCCTTGTCCAGACCGAAAGCGAGTGCTGCCGCAGTTGGTTCGTTGATGATACGTTTGACATCGAGACCTGCGATACGGCCGGCATCCTTGGTTGCCTGACGCTGTGCATCGTTGAAGTATGCAGGAACGGTGATGACTGCTTCGGTGACTTCTTCGCCGAGGTAGTCTTCAGCGGTCTTTTTCATCTTGCGCAGGACTTCTGCGGAAACCTGTGGAGGAGCCAGTTTCTTGCCATCCTGAACGGAGACCCATGCATCGCCGTTGTCTGCCTGAACGATGGAGAATGGCATGACACCGATGTCGCGCTGGACTTCTGCATCGCTGAACTTACGGCCGATCAGACGTTTGACTGCATAGAGGGTGTTCTTTGGATTGGTGACTGCCTGACGTTTTGCAGGTGCGCCGACGACGATTTCACCGTCTTCCATGTAAGCGATGATGGATGGGGTGGTACGTGCGCCTTCGGTGTTTTCGATGACGCGTGGCTGACCGCCTTCAATAACGCAAACGCAGGAGTTGGTGGTTCCCAGGTCGATACCGATAATCTTGGACATTTGTTTTTCCTTTCAAATCTTTTGAATTCTGTCTTCTGGACGCTTCTGGCTTTTCGTTATGCTGTGTCTTTTGCCACGTCCGTTCTGTTCTGGCTTGTAGATAGGGATGCCTTTTTGGATTTCAAGCCATGTTTCAAGCTTTTTTTGCAACCGTGACAATTGCCGGGCGCAGCAGGCGTTCGGACAGGGTGTAGCCTTTCTGCAGGACGCTGACGATGGTGTTTGGTTCCTGATCGGCATCGACCATGGAGATGGCCTGATGTTTGTTTGGATCGAGCTTGTCGCCCTGTGCAGGAACAACTTCAGCAATACGGTTCTGCTCAAGCACCTGGATCAGCTGACGCAGGGTTGCCTCAACGCCTTCTTTGATGGTTTCAACGGTTGGAACATCGGTCT
>CAZHQM010000138.1:0-4474 GCA_964534155.1 uncultured Oxalobacter sp. | reverse complement strand
CGTATAACCCAGATTATCCTGATCCTGATGATTGCCCCAATGCTGATGCTGGGTGGTTGGGAAGGTTACAAACGCTTTTCCAATGCAGATGGTGTCGCAAAAATCAAGAAATCCATTGGGCCGTTCAGTTTCCTGAAAAGTGATTATGTGATTACCAAACAGGAATGGGAAAATGCTGTTCGCAAACAGGTTGAGACGATGCGTCAGCAGGCGGCACAGGAAGGTAAACAGTTTGATGCCAAAGTTGCTGAATCAGACGATTTCAAATGGATGGTCCTGCAGAATCTTGTCAATAAATACACCCTGCAGTTTGCAATCCAGAAAGAAAACCTCTCTGTCCCAGAACAGGTCGTTATCGACAGGATCCGTAAGATTCCAGGTCTCGTAGATGAAAACGGTAATTTCAATAAAGACCGTTATGACCAGATTCTGGCAGCCCGTGGCCTTTCTCCAGAAGGTCATGTTGCTCTGATGGGGCAGGACATGTCCATGCAGCAGGTTCCTGCTCCAATCCAGTACAGCACCATCACTTCCAAGACTGTTAGTCAGCGGATGGTCAATCTCTTCATTCAGGAACGTGAGGTTGAGCAGCGGGTATTCGACATCGCATCCTACAAGAGCCAGGTTTCTGTCACTGAAGAAGATCTGACAAACTATTACAACAATCATGCCGCACAGTTCACTGTGCCAGAACACGCAGATGTTGAAATCGTCACACTCGATATGTCTGCAGCAGAACGCAGCGTCAACATTACTGAAAACGATCTCGTCAGCTACTACAACCAGAACAAAGACCGTTTTGCAACGCCAGAAGAACGCCGTGCGCAGCACATCCTGATTCTGATTCCACGCAATGCATCTGATTCCGACAAGAGTGATGCACAGCGTAAGGCAGAAGACATGCTGACCCAGGTTCGCGCAAACCCAGACCGTTTCTCAGAACTGGCGAAAACCTATTCACAGGATCCAGGCTCTGCACGTAATGGCGGTGATCTGGGTTACTTCACCAAAGGCAAGATGGTCAAGGAATTCAGCGATGCTGTCTTCTCTCTGAAAAAAGGCGAAGTCAGTGGTCTGGTCCAGACAGAATATGGTTACCACATCATCAAGGTCACCGACATCAAGGCATCTGTTCCAAAAACACTCGCACAGGTCAAGCCTGCTGTTATGCAGGAACTGAAACGCGCACAGATTGCCAAGAAATACGCAGAAATGTCTGAAACATTCTCCAACATGGTCTATGAAAAATCAGACAGCCTTAAACCGGTCGCTGACGCAATGGGTCTGAAAATCCAGACATTCAAGAATCTGCAGCGTGATCCAGCAGCAGCGGCTCAGCAGAGCCAGATGCTGGGCAACCCTGCACTGCATGAAAAAATCTTCTCTGACGATTGTGTGAAAGGCCGTCACAATACCGAATCTGTTGAAATCGCACCTCAGGTTCTGGCATCTGTCCGTATATCCCAGCACTATCCTGCAGTGATGACACCATTTGAAAAGGTCCGTGCAGGCATCCAGACTGAGGTCACCAATCAGAAAGCACTGGTACTGGCTAAGGCATCCGGTGAAGCTGCGCTGGCAAAACTGAAAGCAGGTGAAGCCGCGACAGGTTTCTCTGGACCACAGATGGTATCCCGTCGAAAGATTGCTGAATCTGGCCGTCAGGATATGGCACCAGTCATGAAAGTCGATGTTTCTCATCTGCCAGCATACATTGGCGCAGAAGTACCAAACAAAGGCTATGTCATCTACCGTGTTTCCAAGGTTGTCATTCCACAGAATGTCGATCCAAAACTTCAGGAAGCACTCCAGCGGCAGATGTACGGTGCCCGCAGCGCACAGGAACTGTATACCTATGTTCAATACCTGAGAAATCAGGCTGGGGTTGAAATCCTCGTCACCAAAGATGGTAAAAGAGCAGATTAAGAGTCAAGGATAGGGAAAATGGCAGGCGAACTCATTACTGAAAATCCATACCTCATGCATCTTGGTGCAGAACTGCTCAAGATGGAAAACGGTGAGGCTCAGGTTGGCATCAAGCTCCGTAAGGAACACGGCAATAGCTGGGCAGTCATGCATGGCGGTATCACCATGACACTGCTGGACTGCTGCATGGCACGTGCAGCCCGTTCACTGGTATTGCCAGAAGTCACCTCCGCAGCAACAGTTGAGATGAAAACCAGCTTCTTCCAGCCTGGTGGCAAAGTCGGGCAGTATGTGATTGCGACAGGTCGGGTACTGCATGCATCAACCACGCTCTACTACTGCGAAGCAGAAATCAGGAATGGTGATGCACTCGTTGCAAAATCCATGGGAACCTTCAAGGTATTCAAGCGTAATGATATTGCTAAACGGCTGCAGCTCACCTCAGCAGAATACCTCAATAAATAAGACCGGGAAACCCAGAAAAAATGGCATCGTCAGAATAATGACGGTGCCATTTTTGTCTGAATCAAGATCAGGAATTATTCTGATGGAAAATTCTCTTCCTCAAGTGTGCAAGTTCGCTGGCTGACAGTTCGCTGGTTTACAGAAACCGCATTCGCAAAAGCCCTTGTCTGATCCTTGAATGCGGGACCAATAAGACGCAGGGCAGGAACCCGTTTTATGGCGCTGACCATGAAAACAGCACCACAATAAGGCCACCACCGGTTCCCTGCCTTTTCCATAAAGCTGAACCGCTCAAACCCTTTGTCTGATTTGCAGGGAGGGCAATAACACCCGATATACCCCTGATGGGTCTCAAATCCCAGCAATGCCAGCCAATCCTTCATCCGTGGCAATCCGATAAAAGAAACATCATTCGGCAGGAAATGTTTGCCAGTCATGCGTCCCCACCGCTGTTTCAATCCCCATAGACTGGTTGGATTGAAACCACTGACAATCAGCTGTCCTTCTGGCACTAGAATGCGTCCAATCTCACGCAACAGATGATGCGGAGCAGAAGAAAAATCCAGCGTATGGGGCAATACAACCAGATCGACTGATTCGGTCGCAAAAGGCAGTTCTGTGTCTGAGTGATGTAAATCCACAGGAACAGCATAGCTGTTGATGCCTGCGGCAACAGCGACATTATGGGCTGAAAGCTCTTTGCGGTTTTTCTCAGGCAGGAACGGGTCAGAATACCAATGATGTGCGATACGGTTGCCATTCAATGCATCAAACTCCGTCATGCCGATCTGCACGGCATGGTAGCCGAACACATCGTCTGAAAGTTCAGCAAAATGGTCATGTTCCCAGCGGAGCAGGTACTGCCCCGTTGGGGTTAAAAGCCATTCATGCATCGCCGTATCAGTCATAGGGCATCACCCCACGTAAACATCCTTCCAGGCACGGATAGCGGCAAAACATCCTGTGGTGGACTTATCTTCTAATTTGCCAAGCGCTTCCATGCGGGCTATCACTGTTGCCTGATCTGCCCGTAAAAAAGGATTCGTCGCTTTTTCCAAGGCGATTGTAGAGGGCAGGGTAGGCATATATTTCTGGCGTTTTTCCGTATCAGCATTGATGCGGTCAACAATAGCGGTATTGTCTGGCTCAATCTCCTGTGCAAATTTCAGGTTCGACAGTGTATATTCATGTCCGGCATAAACCTGCACATCATCAGGCAGTGCGGCAACCTTGTTGATGGACGCAAGCATCTGTTCTGGAGTGCCCTCAAAAATCCTGCCACAGCCAGCACCAAACAGCAGGTCACCACAGAACAGCAGTTTCTGTTCTGCAGAATAATAGGCGATATGTCCTTTTGTATGCCCCGGAACATCCAGTATTGAGAGCTGCAGACCACTCAGAGCATCAAGGGTGACAACATCGCCTTCTTTGAGAGGATGTGTAACCGAGGCAATCTCGTCGTTTGCTGGACCATAGACAGGTACAGCGTTCTTTTTCAGCAGGTCGGCGACACCACCGATATGATCATTATGCTTGTGGGTCAGTAAAATCCCTGCCAGTTTCAGCTTCTGCTGTTTAAAAGCATTCAGCACAGGTGCCGCATCACCCGGATCGACCAGAACAACCTGCTTACCTGACTGGAGCATCCAGATATAATTGTCCCGAAAAGCACGGATGAAACCGATTTTTATTGAAGAAGATGGCATAATCACTCCTTGTCATTCTTATATCAATGAGTCCATTATAACCACAAAAACAGCCAGTCAGACCAACCATGGAAAATCAGAAAATCGATGATGTAACCATCTATACCGATGGTGCCTGCCGAGGCAATCCGGGACCAGGCGGGTGGGGCGCATGGTTGACCTGCCGCGGTGTCCACAAAGAGCTCTTTGGCGGTGAAAAAGAAACCACCAACAACCGCATGGAACTCACCGCTGTGATTGAGGCACTGAATGCCCTCAAGCGCCCATGCCATGTTGATCTCCATACAGACAGCCAATATGTGAAAAACGGCATGACCCAGTGGATTTTCAACTGGAAAAAGAACAACTGGAAAACCGCAAACAAGAAACCCGTCAAG
>CAZHQM010000137.1:0-4486 GCA_964534155.1 uncultured Oxalobacter sp. | reverse complement strand
ATCCAGGTGCCCGAAATGTCACTTTTGATGAGCTGGTTGAGGCTTATCTCCAGCAGGTCCGTATGCTGAAGAAAGGGGGCGCGGATCTGCTGTTGGTTGAAACGGTTTTCGACACACTGAACTGTAAGGCGGCACTGTTTGCGATTGATACGTTCTTTGAGGAAACCGGCGAATCCATGCCAATCATGATTTCCGGTACGGTAACCGATGCTTCTGGCCGTATCCTGTCTGGTCAGACAGTCACCGCTTTCTGGTATTCGGTCAGACATATCCGCCCACTGACTATTGGTCTGAACTGCGCACTGGGTGGTGCCTTGATGCGCCCTTATGTTGAGGAAATCTCCCGTATTGCCGATACCTTCGTCTGTATTTATCCGAATGCCGGTCTGCCTAACCCAATGAGCGATACCGGGTTCGATGAGCTGCCTGAGGATACTGCCCGCTTCATCGACGATTTTGCGAAAAGCGACTTTGTGAATGTGGTCGGTGGCTGCTGCGGTACAACGCCAGGCCATATCAAGGCCGAGGCTGAGGCAGTTGCGAAATATGCGCCACGCAAGATTCCTGAGATTGCACCGGCAATGCGTCTGGCTGGTCTGGAACCATTTGTGATTGATGACAGTTCTCTGTTTGTGAACGTCGGGGAAAGAACCAATGTGGCAGGTTCCCGTGCGTTTGCCCGGATGATTGCGGCAGAAGAATACGACAAAGCTCTGTCAGTTGCCCGCCAGCAGGTTGAGAATGGCGCGCAGGTCATCGATGTGAATATGGATGATGCAATGCTGGATTCTGTGACTTCTATGCGGAAGTTCCTGAATCTGATTGCGTCTGAACCTGAAATTGCACGTGTGCCTGTGATGATCGACTCTTCTAAATGGGAAGTCATCGAAACCGGTCTGAAATGCCTGCAGGGCAAGTGCATTGTGAACTCGATTTCCATGAAGAATGGTGAGGAAGAGTTCCTGCGCGAAGCGAAGCTGTGCCGCCGCTATGGCGCTGCCATTATTGTGATGGCGTTTGATGAAGTCGGTCAGGCAGATACCTATGAACGCAAGATTGAGATCTGCAAGCGTGCTTATGACCTGCTGATGGGCATCGGCTTCCCACCTGAAGATATTATTTTCGATCCGAACATTTTCGCCGTTGCGACCGGTATCGAAGAACATAACAACTATGCGGTTGACTTCATCGAGGCAACCCGTTGGATCAAACAGAATCTGCCTTATGCGAAAGTCAGTGGCGGTGTCTCCAATGTCAGCTTCTCACTGCGAGGCAATAATCCTGCACGCGAAGCAATCCATACCGTTTTCCTGTATCACGCGATTGCAGCCGGCATGACGATGGGTATCGTGAATGCTGGGATGATCGGTGTTTACGATGAGCTGCCAGAAAACCTCCGTGAACGTGTTGAGGATGTGGTGCTGAACCGCAGACCTGATGCAACTGACCGTCTGCTGGATGTGGCGCATGAATTCCAGGCTGGGGCAAAGAAAGAAAGTGACCAGCTGGCTTGGCGCTCCGAATCTGTTGAGAAACGTCTGACTTATGCGTTTGTCCATGGTCTGACTGATTTCATCACAGAAGATACCGCAGAGGCGCTGAAAGAAGTCACCGACCGTGGCGGTGAGCCGATCGAGGTGATTGAAGGCCCATTGATGGGTGGTATGAATACCGTTGGCGACCTGTTTGGTCAGGGCAAGATGTTCCTCCCTCAGGTTGTGAAATCTGCCCGTGTCATGAAGCAGGCGGTGGCTTATCTGGTGCCTTTCATCGAAGAGCATAAACGTGCGAGTGGCAATACCCAGTCAAACGGTAAGATTGTGATTGCGACCGTGAAGGGCGACGTTCACGACATCGGCAAGAACATTGTGGCAGTGGTGCTGCAGTGTAATAACTTCGATGTGGTGAATATGGGCGTGATGGTGCCTTGCGAAGAGATTCTGGCGAAGGCAGAAGAAGTCAAGGCAGATGCAATTGGCCTGTCTGGGCTGATTACCCCTTCTCTGGAAGAAATGTCTCATGTGGCGGCTGAAATGCAGCGCAATGAGTACTGCCGTTGCAACCGGATTCCGCTGTTTGTCGGCGGTGCGACAACCAGTAAGGCGCATACTGCCATCAAGATTGCTCCGAATTATGATGGTCCTGTTGTGCATACAACAGACGCCTCACGCACAGTCACTGTCATCCAGCAGCTGCTGTCTGAAAATACCCGCGATGCTTATATCCAGTCTGTGAAAGAAGAATATGAGCGACTGCGTGACCTGCATGCCAACAAGAAATCACGCAAGATGCTGTCGATTGCAGAGGCACGCGCGAACAAGCCGGAAATCACATTTGATGGCGCGAATACACCGAAGCGCCCTGTTTATCTGGGACAGCGTTTCCTGCGGAATATCAGTCTGGAAACAATCACCGAGTATATCGACTGGGCACCGTTCTTCCGTGTCTGGGATCTGCCAGGCACTTATCCTGCATTGCTGGATGATCCAGAGCATGGCGAACTGGCACGCAAGGTATTTGCTGAGGGCAAGACCATGCTGGACCGCCTGATCAAGGCACAGTGGCTGACTGCGAATGCTTCCATTGCGTTGATGCCTGCAAACCGTGTGGGTGACGATGATATCGAAGTCTATACCGATGAAACCCGCTCTGAAGTGGCATTTACCTATTACGGTGTCCGCCAGCAGGACGAAAAACCTGTCGTGAACGGTGAACAGCGCCCTAACCAGTGTCTGGCTGATTTCATTGCGCCGAAGGGAACCCCTGATTATCTGGGCATGTTTGCGGTGACTGCAGGCGTAGGTATTGAGAAATATCTAGCTGAGTTCGGTGCGGACAACGATGACTACAACAGCATCATGCTGAAGGCTGTGGCTGACCGTCTGGTTGAGGCACTGTCTGAATACATGCATGAACTGGTACGCAAAGACCTGTGGGGATATGCGCCTGACGAGGCATTTGGTCATGCTGAACTGCAGAAGATGCCGTACCGCGGTATCCGCCCTGCACCGGGGTATCCAACCTGCCCAGAACATACCGTGAAGGGTGACATCTACAAACTGCTGCAGGCTGATCAGATTGGTATGACACTGACTGAGAATTATGCGATGCTGCCAACCGCTTCGATCATCGGTCTGTATTTCGCCCATCCTGATGCGAAGTACTTCACCATTGGCAAGATCGGTGAGGACCAGGTGGATGATATGGTGGCACGCCGTGGTGTTGATAAGGAAATGCTGTCGAAGTGGCTTGCTCCGATGCTGCGTTGATCTGAAACAAAACGCTTTTTGTGAGGGTTTAAGATGAGTCAGTCGATCCGTTATGCGATTCAGCCTGCCGATCTGAGCGGGCATCTGTTTCATGTGGTTCTGTCGATTGCAGAGCCTGCGGCAGATGGTCAGGTGCTGAGCCTGCCGACATGGATTCCCGGCAGTTATATGATCCGTGAGTTTTCACGGAACATCGTTCAGATGGAAGCGTGGTGCAACGGTGTACCTGTTGCCATCGAGAAGCTAGACAAGAATCACTGGCGGGTTGCCCCTTGCAATGGTGCGGTGACCGTCAGTTACGATGTGTACGCTTGGGATCTGTCTGTGCGGACAGCTCATCTGGACCAGACACATGGCTTCTTCAATGGCTCCAGTGTTTTCCTGGAGGTTGCCGATTGTGATGGTATGCCTTTGGTGGTGGACATCCAGAAACCTTCTGAGCCTGAATTCCATGACTGGCGGGTAGCGACTTCACTGCCTGAGCTGGATGCGCCCCGCTACGGCTTCGGCACTTATATCGCAAAAGATTACGACGAGCTGATCGACTCACCGGTTGAGATGGGGCGCTTTGTACTGGGCCAGTTTGAGGCACATGGCACACTGCATGAGATTGCGGTCACAGGGCGTGTACCGAATCTGGACATGGCCCGTTTGGAACAGGACCTGAAAAAAATCTGCGAAGCAGAAATCGCCTTTTTTGAGCCTGAGTCAAAGCGTTCACCAGTTGACCGGTATGTGTTCCTGGTGATGGCTGTAGGCAGCGGTTATGGTGGTCTGGAGCATCGGGCTTCAACCGCACTGCTGTGCTCCCGCGATTCCCTGCCAAGCACGGCAACGCCTGAGGTGGATGGCAAGCTGTCAGATGGTTATGTGCAGTTCTTGGGACTATGCAGCCATGAGTATTTCCATACCTGGAATGTCAAGCGGATTAAACCTCAGGCGTTTATTCCTTATCAGCTGGATGCCGAGTGCGATACACGGATGCTCTGGCTGTTTGAAGGGTTCACCAGCTATTTCGATGACCTGTTCCTGTTGCGGACCGGCCTGATTGATGTGAGCGCTTACTTGCAGTTAGTGACTAGAACCATCAATGGTGTCCTGCATGGTCGGGGTTATCTGAAACAGAGTCTTTCTGATGCCGGCTTTGATGCCTGGACGAAGTATTACCGTCAGGATGAGAACTCACCGAATGCTTTGGTCAGCTATTACACCAAGGG
>CAZHQM010000136.1:0-4502 GCA_964534155.1 uncultured Oxalobacter sp. | reverse complement strand
CCCTTGATGCTTTGCCAGATGTTCCCCGAGAGATATTCAGGAACACTTCCAATAATTCATTCATTCGGGTTGATGTACGCTTTGCCCGTTGAATGATTTCTTTCTGGCGGTCTGTCAGATTGGCTGCATTTTCAAGTAGTTCAATCGACATCCCAATCACCGTCATTGGCGTACGTAGTTCATGACTGACTTCTGAAGCAAAACGCCGTTCTCCTTCCCATAGTCTTTCCAACCTCCTAGTCAGTGCCTGAAAGCTTTCTGTCAGTTCACCGATTTCATTCTTTTCCTGAGCGCCAGAAAAAGCCATTTCATCCAAAATACCCGCTTTCAGGCGCCTATCGAGCTCTCGGGTTTCTGACATCAGACGATCCAATGGCCTGAACGAATGCCTGATTGCATAAAAACCCAGCCCGAATGAGATGAACATCACAATACCCAGCAAGATAAGCCCTTTGATAAACTGTTGGTGTTCCCAATTTTCAAAGTCTTCCTGAAGACGGGTCAGAACATACTGTTTACCATTGATTGTTTTTGCATAAACATGCAGTTCTTCATCATCAGTAAATTCACTGTATCCATCAGGAATGTTTCTGAACTGTCTAGGTATTGGTCTGACAGAATCGCCCTGAATGTAAACCGCGGACAATGAGTCCAATCTAGGGACTTTCCCTTTCTGAATATCTTCCTCCACAATTTCCATCAACATACTGTCCATTGTGGATGTCATCAGTTGAGCTTCCGTATTCAACTGGATATAGACCATGCATCCGCTGTAAATAATGCCCAACACCAAGGCGGTTGCCGCATAAAACAGGGCAAATCGGGTTTTGATTGTCTGATACCACTTCACGATATTTTCCCAATCAGTCCTGTCTCAATGCCCAACCATACCCGGCAACAGTCTGAAGCAACGGCCTGTCGAAAGGTGCATCCAAAGCAGCTCGCAAAGCATGGATATGCGTTCTTAGACTATCGCTATCTGGCGCATACCCACCCCAAAGCTCTTCTTCCAAGTCCTGTCTGGATGCAATCCCAGGACTTTTCAACATCAGTACCTTGAGTATCTTGAAAACTTTTGGCGTCAACTTAATCGGAACTCCTCCCCTTTTAACGCTGAAGGCATCCAGATCCATAACAACATCTGCAACCTGAAGAGTCCGGGCAGCACTGTTCTGGGTTCTCTTCAATATCGCCTGAATACGAAGATCAAGTTCCGCCAAAGAAAAAGGCTTGACCAGATAATCATCTGCACCTTTAGATAGCCCTTCAATACGGTCCTGTACTGTATCTCTTGCGCTCAGGAAAAGCACAGGAGTTTCATCACCACGCTTTCTGATTTCTTCACAAAGCCTGAAGCCATCCATCCCTGGCAACATGACATCAAGAACAATGAGGTCATACCGCTGCATCATCAATAATGCCATTGCCCGGAGCCCATCATCTGTATTGTCAGTCTCATATCCTTTTGCTTCCAGATAGTCCACCAGATTCAAACGCAGATCCTGATTGTCCTCAACGATAAATATTCTCTGCATGTCTGCTCCATGAATGTTTCCAATCTGTGTTTATTTTAGGCTTACATGTTCTATTTAACGCTTTCTTAACGCCAGTTATTCCCACTTAACATCCTCTTTACGGAGGCTTGTCATGACTCCATGCATAGTAGAACCATGACTCGACCGCCCTCCAAGTAAAAACTCTCCATCATTCTTGGTCGGGTAAGACCTGTTGTCAGCCTATTCCTGACACCAAAAAATATACCAATACATGATTTTGCCTATTTGAATTGCATTTACCATGTCCTCAATCAAATCATTCCTAGACCGGCTTTGTTTTTCCCGCCATATCCACATGAAAAGCCTGTGGATCAACATTATTCTTTCCCTGTACTTCACTTCTGTGCTGAATCTGGGACTATGGCGCTACATTTTTACCCGCATGGATTTTGACTGGGGATTCAATGCCTATCTTGTCTGTATTACCGTTCCCATCTTCCTGTTTCTATTATTTTTCCTGATTCTGAGCATGATCATCCTGCCTTATTTGGGCAAGATTTTCCTGATTCCAGTTCTGCTGATATCAAGCACCGCCAATTACGCCATGTTCAATCTTGGCATCACAATTGATGCCGCCATGATCCAGAATGTTCTAGAAACATCCACACGGGAAACGATGGAACTGGTAACAACCAAGGCCATTCTCTGGATTGTCATCACGGGTATCATTCCAGCCTACCTGTTTTTCATCACGCGGATTGATTACCAGCAAAGAAAACAGGAAATCATTCAACGACTTAAATGCTTTGCTGGTGCCCTGGTTCTGATCAGTATCACCGTTTTTGCTGGGATCAAACCATATTATTTCTTCCGACATGACAACCGTGCGATTTCAAGCCTGACCAATCCATTCAATATTTTTCGTGCAATCCAACGTAATGCAAAAAACCATTCTCTGGCAGAACTGGATTTCGTCCGGCTCGATCCAAATGCGAAACGTATTGGACATATGAGCGATAAACCATCTGTTTTCATCCTGATGGTCGGAGAAACTGCCCGCGCAGACCATTGGTCTCTCAATGGCTATAAAAAAGAAACCAATCCAGACCTGAGAAAAGAAGATGTCATTTCTTTCAAGCATGTCTATTCCTGCGCAACATCAACCAGTATTTCTGTCCCTTGTATGTTCTCAAACAAAGGCCGCAAAGAATTCAGCACAAAAGAAGCCCCATATTCTGAAAACCTGCTCGATTTACTGAAACAGACCGGGTATGACGTTATCTGGCTTGAGAATGATGAAGGCAGTAAGGGAGTCGCAAAACGCATTATCGAAGAGCGCCTCGACCTAAGCAAAAACAAACGTTACTGCACCAATGGCTCATGCTTCGATGAAATCCTGATTGATGGTCTGGAAGAACGGCTTGCCAACATCAAACAGGATACTGTGATTGTGATGCATACCATCGGCAGTCATGGTCCTGCTTATTATCTGCGCTATCCAGACGCACAACGTAAATTCAAACCGACATGCGACTCCAGCGATGTTCATGGCTGCGATCCTGAGGGTTTAATCAATGCTTATGATAATACTATCTATTACACCAATTATGTGATTGCCAGAGCAATCAATATCCTGAAGAAATTCCCGCAACTGAATCCAGGATTGATTTATCTGTCAGACCACGGTGAATCCCTAGGCGAAGATGGCGTTTATCTCCATGCCTATAACTATTCCATCGCTCCAGATGGACAGAAACATGTTCCGTTCATTCTCTGGATGTCTGATGGCATGAAGAAAGCCGGTAACTACAACTACAGCTGTCTGGCAAAAAAGGCTGAGACCGGTGAGTTCTCTCATGACAATCTGTACCACACAGTACTTGCGATGATGGGAATTGAGTCAAAGACCTATGACAGATCTCTCGACATGTTTGACAGTTGCCGCTCTGGTAATAACTGAGTCTGATTTCTGCAGTGTTATTTATGAATCACCCCCTCAGATTTCCATTGATGTTTCGATTGTTGTCTCTCAACGTCCGTAAACTGAACAAGCAGCATATCAGCAGCAAATGGCTGATATTGCTGTCAGCCCTGTATTTCACAACAGTACTGAACCTGAGTCTCTGGCGTTATATCATCGAGCATCTGGAAATTGACAGCATCAAGACATTCTTTTTCGGATGCACACTGCCAGTGTTCATTTTCTGTGTAATGACCTGTTTCTTTAATGTGATTCTGGTACCTTACGCAGCAAAACCATTGTTGATTCTATTCACCATTGTATCCAGTGCAACAAATTATCTGATGTTCAATCTTGGCATTATGGTGGATGCGGACATGGTTCGAAATGTCTTGGAAACCAATGTCCGTGAGGCTTGCGATCTAATCACTCTAAACTCAATCATCTGGGTCACATTAGGTGGCATTCTCCCCGCTGTTTTTATTGGCATACTGAAGATTGATTACAAAAAGCCTGGGCTGAGTGAGATCAAATTACGGTTGATTATTTCTGCATACAGTTTCTGTGCTGTCGGTTTGATTGCAACAGGATTCTACAAAGAGTATGCAACCTTCGGAAGAAATAACAAACATCTTCTGAAAATAATCAATACAACTAACTATATTGCAGCGATTGCCAAGCATTATCAAAGAGCAATGCTTGGCAATCAGCAATTCCAAATCATTGACGATCAGGCCAAGCTAGTCCCCTATGCTGACGCTGGTCATACTGTATTTGTTCTCATCATCGGTGAAACTGCCCGTGCTGACCATTTCTCACTAAACGGTTATGGCCAGAATACAAACCCAGAACTCCCCAAGGAAAATGTAATTTCTTTCAAAAATGTCTTTTCCTGCGGTACAGCAACAAATATTTCCCTGCCATGCATGTTCTCTGATGTGACACGACAGGGCCAATCCAAAAATGGCGATCTGAGAAACCGTGAAAATCTGGTGGACCTTGCCCAGCGTGCCGGCTATGAGGTTATCTGGCTGGAAAACGATGAT
>CAZHQM010000135.1:0-4566 GCA_964534155.1 uncultured Oxalobacter sp. | reverse complement strand
TCTTTGTTGGTACGGTTTTGCTTCTCCAAGAGAGTATGGATTAGTTTGTATTTGTCAGCATAGAAAGTGAGTTCTCTGATGAAATCAGAAAATTCGCTTTTACTGTTGAGCCCCAAGAAACCTTTGCGTTCACGAACCCAACGATAGAAATCTTTACCGATGCGAACAAAATCAGAGGTTTTATCCTGCTGATTGAATGTCTCTGCCAGATGTCCTCTGAAATACATCTTACAGAAATCTTCATCTGCTTTTGTATGAACTGAATAAAGTTTCTTGACCATCCCATCAAAGTTTTCAACTTCCTTTTCTCTGCGGTCCTCAGAAACATTTGCGAGCAGATAACCTCTCAGCTTCTCAATTGAAGTAAGTGATTTACCTCGGTCGTTCATCGTTTCAAAGATGAAATAAGCAAAACCACCATCATCCGTTTCAACTTGAGTGAGAAGAACATTGCCGAGCAACCAATAGGTGAAATGTTCAATGTTGTCTTCATTGATTTTGTCATTCCAACAATCTTTGATTTCGGAGTATCTGTCTACGATATTCCGAACGGAAATGAAATCCTCTGGCTCGTCCTGACCGCTTTCAGGGAGTTTGAAGTCTCCGTGTCGGAGAAGAGAAGTCATACACTCAATACGACTTTCTACTTCCATATTGAAACTGTATTTACCTCGTTGGTTGCTGTAGATACGAGGATGGATGTATTCCTTGAGTTCAGGAAACTTCGCCCCATAAGTTCTGTAAAGATAGATGAGGAGCAGGGTCAGGGTTGTAATGCGTTGCTGACCGTCAATGATTTTCTTTATCCCACCCTCAGTTGAGATAACAATTTCTCCCAAATAATAAGGGTTGTATTTTGCTGTTTGGGCTGTGTCATCCCCATCTTTCCAGTTGTTCAGAAACTCATTGGATAGGCCAGCAATCAAATCGTGAAGATTAGTAGCGTCCCATACGTAAGCACGCTGATAGTAATCTACAGTGAACTTGTTTAAAAGAATGGTCTCCAACGGAAAAGTTGGACTTTGGATTGAGAAGCCCATTTGTATTCATCAAATTTCAGTATCGGATTTTTTAATCTTACCAAAAGGGGGAACGTGATACCAGCGACAGTATGCGAGAAAGTCTATTAAAAATAACCCAGCAAAGTTCTAGCCGTAATTTTGCTATTACGGGAAAAGTTAAGTATGGATTAGGTTATAATCAACCTGATGACATTTGTCATTGGTCGTAATGTTCTTGGCAATAGGCGCCATGGCAGCGAAACACTGGGTAGTTGGAGACTTACGACCGATTAACCGCTTGATTCAGGCCCTGTGAACGCTGAGCACCCTGACAAGCGGTTTTTCACTTTCTACCCCATACAAAATCCTCCTTCAATCCATTGAAGAGAAACAAGATGAGGAGCATCAAAAACAGTATGGGAAAGCCTCAAAAACTGGAATGCCGAGAGGGAGTCGAACCCTCACTTCCGTGGCTGGTTTGGCACTTGTGACACCATCCAACCAACAGCGTCCTTCCACTTAAACGACCGGCACAGCGCGGTATTATATGCTCATGTACCCCACGACTCCAGCGCAGTGCATTTCCCCCTCCACTGAGTACTGCAGCTCACCGCTGTGGCATTTCATCTAGACGCCTTTATAATAGGCGGAATACTTTCGGCGAAAGCTGTCCAACCACACGAATAACCACTGAACACCATGCGAAATCTTGTTGTCCTCACCGCTGATGCCTGCCTCGGCCATGAACCTGGTTATGACCATCCAGAATGCCCAGAACGCCTGATTGCTGTCCGTGATGCACTGGTTGCTCCTGAATTTGCAGATCTTGTCTGGGGACTTGCCCCACTCGGCACAAGAGAGCAGCTCCTGCTGGTTCACACGCCTGAATATGTCCACCGCATCGAATCCCTGAAGAATACCTTTGGCAGGACTCCACTGGATGGCGGGGATACCATCATGATGTCTGGCACATGGGACTGTGTGATGAGCTGTGTCGGTGCCGCCTGTATGGGGGTTGATATGGTGGTCAAGGGCGAGGCAGAAAACGTGTTCTGCGCAACCCGGCCTTGTGGGCATCACGCTGAGCCAGACCGCGCGATGGGTTTCTGTGTGTTCAACCATGCGGCGATCGGTGCGGCTTGGGCAACACATAAATACCCTGAAGTCATCAAGAAGGTCGCAACCATCGACTTTGATGTGCATCATGGCAATGGCACCCAGGATGCCTTCTTCCACCGCCCTGAACAGCTGTACTGCTCCATCCATCAGTCACCGTTTTACCCAGGTACCGGTGCGAAGTATGAAACCGGCATCGACCACAACATTGTCAATGTGCCGATGGCACGTGGGGCGGATTCCAAGCAGTTCCGCAATGCGATGGAGAATGAGATCCTGCCTGCGGTCAAGCGTTTCAACCCAGACCTGATTTTCATTTCTGCGGGCTTTGATTCCCATTACAAGGATATGCTGGGAGGTTTCCGCTTCACCGATGATGATTTCTTCTGGGTGACACAGGAAATCATGAAGATTGCCGATGAATGCTGCGAGGGCAGGATTGTCTCTGTGCTTGAGGGTGGTTACGGTCTTGAGGGGCTGGCATCTGGTGTTGCCGCCCATGTCCGTGCACTGTGGGATAAGTAAGCCAAAAACTGCCACACAAACATCAAAAACAGCGCCATATTCAGGGTATTCCGCCTTGGATATGGCGTTTTTCTTTGCAGATCGCGCACCATAACTTATTGAAAAACAACAGTTATGACATTTTACTCAATCCATCTAGTAAATTTACTCAATACATCTAGTAAAATAACTCAATCCATTGAGTAAACAGACAGAAAACCGTAGAACACCATGTATCAGCGCCCTGAATATTCAATTCTGATGAAAAGACTCCGTGAACCAAGGCATTTCATGCAGGTTATCCTTGGTCCACGGCAGGTCGGGAAGACAACCGTCATCCGTCAGGTTCTTAAAAACCTGACAATACCGAACAGTTTTTTCTCTGCAGATATGGCGGCGGGCTCACGGGTGACATGGATTTCCCAGCAGTGGCAGACTGTCCGACAGATCATGAAGGCTCAGGGCCTTGAGGAATATGTTATCGTTTTTGATGAGATACAGAAGATTCCTCAGTGGAGTGATGCGGTCAAGAAAGAATGGGACGATGATACGTTTGCAGGAAGAAATATCAAGGTCGTCCTGCTGGGCTCATCCCGTGTTCTCATTGAAAAAGGTCTCAGCGAGTCCATGGCTGGCCGCTTTGAACAGATCCGCATGACTCACTGGACTTACCCTGAAATGCGGGATGCGTTTGGACTGACGCTTGACCAATGGCTTTATTTCGGTGGCTATCCCGGTGCGGCAACCCTGATCAATGATGAAGACCGATTCAGCAGCTACATCAATGGCGCCATCATTGATGCCACCATCAACAAAGACATACTGCTTGACAGCCCTGTCTCGAAACCTGCCCTGCTCAGGCAGACATTTGAACTGGGATGCCTGTATTCAGGCGAGATTCTGTCCATGACAAAACTGTTGGGGCAACTTCAGGATTCTGGCAACACGACAACGCTTTCCGGTTACCTTCAGCGTTTGTCTGACAGTGGTCTGCTCTGTGGTCTGCAGAAATACGGCAATGATGCTTCCCGCAGAAGAGCCAGCGTTCCTAAATTCCAGGTTTACAACAATGCCCTGAACACAGCAATCAAACAGCTTGACTTCAATGGTGTCCGCCAGAAAACAGATGCATGGGGGCGTGTTGCCGAATCAGGTATTGGAGCCTATCTGGCAAGCCAGTCTTTTGCCAGACAGTTTGAACTGTATTACTGGCGTGAGAAGGCATTGGAAGTCGATTTCATCCTCAAGTATCGTGGCAAGACTGTCGCCCTTGAAATCAAGACAAACAACGAGAGCCATTCAAAAGGACTGGATGCCTTTCAGGAGAAATTCCATCCACATGCCGCTTACATCATTGGACCTGCGGGCATTCCTTTTGAGACTTTTCTCAGTATGGACCTGTCTGAACTGGTTGCCTGATTTCATGACAACAATTTGATCGGTATCTTTGCAAGCTGGAATTGGTAGGCTAGAATAAGCTTTCAGAAGCGCGATTGAATGCATCCGAGGGCAACCTTGAGACATGGTTCGGTGCGCTTTTTCTATTTCAGGCAACAGCAGAAACAACCATGCACCGTATCATCACGATTCCGCTCCAGATCATCATCGGCATCACGCTGATGGCATGGCTTGTCCTGCATTTCAATGTCGCCCTGGTCTGGCTGCTGTTCATGGGGATTGTCCTCTGCGGCAGCATCATCGGCTCTGCACCGAAGAAAAGCCGTACCGCACAGGACAGTCAGCCAAAATCCTGACGGATTATTCCCCCATCCGGTTATCCATCCACTGCTTTGGATGCTTCTGCATCGCTTTCACACGCTTATCGCCATGGCGGCTGTTTTTGCAGCGCAGCAGGGTTTCGTTGAGCCTTTTGCGCTCAACATTGATTTCAGTCTGTTTTTTCATTTCTTTTCATTCCTTTCCATTGATTGGATCAGTTCAGGTA
>CAZHQM010000134.1:0-4580 GCA_964534155.1 uncultured Oxalobacter sp. | reverse complement strand
GAAGAGGAAAAATCGCAGTGCTGTCCGAAGGTGACAACAGCACCATCAGTTATCGTGACCGCGAAAAGGGCTTCCGGCAGGAAATGCAGGCGCGATACCCTGATCTGGAGGTAACAGAAAGCTATACGACCACGGCTGACTGTATGTCGCTGGAGGCAGCGGCAGAGAAATTGCTGGCCGAGCATCGGGATTTTGATGTTGTCTACCTGATCAACCCGGGCAATTACAGCATTTGCAAAACGATCCATGAAAGAATGGGGCATCGCAACGTCAAAATTATCACCAACGACCTAATGCCCATGCAGTACACGCTGCTGGAGGAAGGCATGATCACCGCAACCATTTGCCAAGAACCGGAGCAGCAAGGGGCGGAATCTTTGCAGATCCTCTTCGACCATGTCGCCAATGGGATCATACCGGAAAAGACAAACAGTTATACAAACTTGACCATCCATATCCTGCAAAATATTTGAGTACCTGCGTTGCGGTGTACGACCATCATTCCCATAGAGTATCAGACTCACTGACTGCTTTGCGGCGGACAGTGAGTCTTTCTTGTTTTTGTGCTGTGCACAGGTTCAAATTTGAAAAAGAACATCCTAGACACCTTGCACAAAAGAGAAAACTTGAAATTGTATATTCTTATAAAAATACGCGCGTTAACATTAACGCACTTGAAATTGTTGCAATTTTTTCGTATATTTGTAATAGTGTTAACATACACGCAAATAAACACAGGAGGGAATCAATATGTTTCAGAAGAACTGCAATTTAACCGAAAAGCAAATTGCCGACAAAGCTGAACAGCTGCTGCAAAAAATGTCCCTGAAAGAAAAGGTGTTTTTGCTCTGCGGCAATTGGCAAATGATCCGTGACACGATTAAGTACAAGCGATCCTACAATCCGGTGCCGATTGAGTCCCATGGCAACAAACGCCTGAAAATCGCTCCCGTAGCCTTCACCGACGGTCCCCGCGGTGTTGTAATGGGCAATTCAACCTGTTTCCCTGTTTCTATGGCGCGAGCCGCATCTTTTGACCGCGCATTGGAGCAGGAAATCGGCGAAGCCATTGGTAAGGAAGCCCGAGCACAGGGCGCAAATTACTTTGCAGGTGTGTGCATTAACCTGCTGATGCATCCGGCTGGCGGCCGTGCACAGGAATCCTATGGCGAGGATCCCTACCTGGTTGGCGAAATGGGCGCCCAGCTTGTCCGCGGTGTGCAGAAGCACAATGTTATGGCCTGTGCAAAGCACTATGCGGTCAACAATATGGAAAACCGCCGTTTTTATGTGGATGTGGATTGCTCCGAGCGCACGCTGCGCGAAGTATACCTTCCCCACTTTAAGAAGTGCGTTGATGCCGGCTGCGCTTCCCTGATGGGTTCTTACAACCGCTTCCGCGGAGATCAGGCTTCAGAATCCAGCTACCTTCTGACGAAGATCCTTCGCGAGGACTGGGGCTTCGAGGGCTTTACGATCACAGACTTTATTTTCGCACTTCGCGATGGTATCAAGGCGATTGAAGCCGGCATGGATATGGAAATGCCGATCCCTGTGCATTCCGGTCTGGAGCTGAGAGATGCCGTCAAGCAGGGCAAGCTGAAAGAAGAAGTGATCGATCAGGCAGTCTGCAGAGTCCTGAAAACCCAGCTCACCTTTGAAAATACACCGGATCCCATGGCATATACCAAGGAACTGGTGTCCTGCCCGGAGCACGTGGCACTGGCAAGAAAAGCTGCAGAGGAATCCATTGTTCTGCTGAAGAATCAAAATGCCGTACTTCCTTTGAACAAGAATTTGAAGAACATTCTGGTGATCGGCCATCTTGCAGATCAGGCCAATACCGGCGACCACGGCAGCAGCAACGTCTACCCGAACAATGTTGTAACCGCCTTGCAGGGCATTCAGGAAGCAGTCGGTGCCGAAACAAAAATTACGCATCTTGATGAAAAGGACCTGGAGCAGATTCGCGCTTTGGCACCCGATGCAGATGCTGTGATTGTTGTAGCAGGCAATGATTATAACGACGAGGGCGAATACGTCATGCCCGACAGCGACATCAATTCCACTGCATTGATGGGTCGTGGTTTCATCAACAACGGCAATAAGCTCATGGGCAAAATGATGTCCAGCGCAAAGGCGGATAGCAACGCTTCGTATACGTCTGCTGACGGTGGACCCGTGGGTGGTGACCGGAAGAGCCTTTCCCTCCGTCAGGCTGAGATCGATGCCATTCGGGAGGCCGGTTCTCTGAATCAAAACACGGTTGTCGTTCTGGTCTGCGGTAGCATGATCATGACAAGCGGTTGGGAGAACAATGCTTCGGCAATCCTCTATGGTTGGTATTCCGGTATGGAAGGCGGCAGTGCGCTGGCTTCTGTGCTGTTTGGTGATGTCAATCCCTCCGGCAAACTGCCCTTCGTGATCCCCACCAGCGAAAACCACCTACCTGAGGTCGATTTCTTCCGTGCTAATGAAATCTATTATGATTTCTACCATGGCTACCGGAAGCTGGATAAAGAAGGCAATGCGCCTGCCTATCCCTTTGGCCACGGTTTGAGCTATACCACCTATGCATATGGTGCGCCCGGTATGGCATGCGGCAAGGACAGCGTGACAGTTCATACCACGGTGGAGAATACAGGTGATCGTGCCGGTGACGAGATCGTACAGGTTTACGTTTCTGTACCTGCCTCCAAGGTCGAGCGGCACAAGAAAGTTTTGAAGGGATTCGCGCGTGTTGCACTGGCTGCAGGTGAGAAAAAGACAGTCGAGATTCAGATTCCCTTCGATGAGCTGAAATACTATGACGCAGCAACAAACACTTGGGTGTTGGAACCCGCTGCGTATGAATTCCTCGTTGGCCCCAGCGCAGACCCCGATAAGCTTGCCGCTGCTGTATGTGAAATCATGTAAAGGAGTGAAATGCTATGGGTAAACGAAAAGTCTGGAAGATTCTCATTATCATTCTAATTGCTTTGGTTGCTGTGTGTGTCGTGACTTTTGTGGTTGGCATCAAGTCGTACATGTCCAATGATAATGAAGCCAAAGCAGCTATGCCTGGAAATGGTGAAGAATATGCACCGGAGAATGTAACGCCTCTTGATAACAGCCCCCTGAGAGGAAAGAAGATTCTTTTTCTCGGCAGCAGCGTTACCTATGGTGCTGCCGCACAGGGATGCTCATTTGCAGACTACATTGGAAAACTGGATGGCGCGGAAATTACAAAAGAAGCCGTCAGCGCAACAACGCTTGTTGATGAGTTCTCCATTTTTGCATTTCTTGGTTATGGAGATGGACGCAGCTATGTTACACGCCTAAACAAAGTAGATAAAAAAGCGGAATTTGATGCCGTAGTGGTCCAGCTTTCAACCAATGACGCAACTATGGGCAAACCACTCGGCGAAATCAGCAGCTCTGATCAGCTTTCAGATTTCGACACAAAAACCGTAACCGGTGCCATGGAATACATTATTGCTTATGTGCAGAAAACATGGGGCTGTCCCGTAGTGTTCTATACTGGAAGTTATTACGAAAGCGAAGCGTACAGCGCCATGGTAAACCGTCTGCTTGAACTGCAGGAGAAATGGGATGTCCACGTTATTGACTTGTATAACGATGCCGAACTGAACAGCATCGACGAAGAAACGTACAATTTCTATATGTTCGACAAGATCCATCCGAATAAAGCCGGATACTTGAAGTGGTGGACACCTGCAATTCAAAAAGGTCTGCCCTTCGCTATGGCATGGTGGCACAACCTGTGCGCAGGTGGCACCGACATGTTTGGCCGGGACACCGCTGACAAGTCCTTCGGTGCAGAAAAGGGTACCATGGAGCATGCCAAACACCGTTTTTTTAGGTTTGTATATCTGCCAGCGTCACCGGCAGAACCCATATCCCGCCCCGGTTGTTCAAACAGGCTGCGCGGCTGAACCGGCAGAAGGACAAGCTGATGCAACTGATCTCTGAGATGAATCCCCTGAACGCCAAGGCAAAATCCAAGGAAATTGCTGCCTTGCTTGAGGAATACGTCCCCGGTGTGGAGGAGCTAATGACCAGACTGAAGAAAACCAGCCTCGCCGCCAAGGAAATTCGCGGTGAGATTGCAGACCTGAAGAAGACTGTGGACAGAAACAAAGCCAGCACCCTGCGCCAGCTGGAACTGGAGAAGAAGGTGCAGGAACTGGATGACCTTCAGCACATGGTTGAAGTCTTGCAGCAGACCATGGATGCCATTCCGCCCGAAATTATTGCCATCTACAACGAACCCAAATCTGAAAGAAAGGAAACTATTGCCCTTGAATAATACCAAGAACACCATACAGGCAGCGCAGTTGCCTATCGAAAAGCTGCACCCCTTTGAAGGACACCCTTTCAAAGTAAACGATGATGCGGAAATGGAACAGCTCACATGGAGCATTCTCACCCAGGGATTGCTGACTCCCATTACAGTCCGTCCGCTGGAAAACGGTGAATATGAAGTGATCTCCGGTCACCGGAGACTCCACGCATGCCAAAAGGCAGGAATCGAAACGGTTCCTGCCAGTTTCGATTCCTGCCTTTTGGCATGCGTGGAG
>CAZHQM010000133.1:0-4618 GCA_964534155.1 uncultured Oxalobacter sp. | reverse complement strand
CAAGCAAACTCGCTGCTGAAGTGCTTGATTACATTGGACCTTTTGTAAAACCAGGTATTTCAACCGGTGAATTGGACAAACTGTGCCACGAATATATCGTTGAACATGGTGCGATTCCTGCTCCGCTGAATTACTGCCCTCCTGGGTATCAGCCTTATCCAAAAGCGACCTGTATTTCCCTGAATGAAGTTGTCTGCCACGGGATTCCGAACTTCAACAAAATCCTGAAAAAAGGCGACTCTCTGAACATCGATATCACGGTGATTCTGGATGGCTATTATGGTGACACCAGCCGTATGTATTTCGCCGGTGAACCTTCTATCATGGCACGACGCCTTGCAAACCTGACCTACCAGAGTATGTGGCTGGGTATCCGTGAAGTGAAACCCGGTGCGTATTTCGGTGATATCGGTGAGGCAATCCAGACTTTCATTGAAAATGCCGGTCTGAGTGTTGTCCGTGAGTTCTGCGGTCATGGTGTTGGCGTTGAATTCCATGAAGAGCCTCAAGTGCTGCATTACGGCAAACGGGGCACTGGCGAAATGATGAAGCCAGGCATGATTTTCACAATCGAGCCAATGATCAATGCTGGCCGCCGTGCCATTGCATCCATGCCTGATGGCTGGGGCATCCGCACCAAAGACCGCAAACTGTCTGCACAGTGGGAACACACGATTCTGGTAACCGAAACAGGTTATGAAGTACTGACAGTGTCCCCAAATATGCCTGCTCCGCCTAGCTTTATCACCAACAGTAAATAATATCGGTATAAACTGCTGTTATTCAGGTTTTCTCAGGGGGATTGGTTATGAGTCCAGTGACCGATTTTTCTTTCAAACAGCAGTTGGCTGACATGCGGGGGGCGGCGATCGCCGAGTTTCAGGCAAATCCGCGCCCTCACCATCTGCTGAAAACGCTCTGCCGCAGTGTCGATACAGTTCTGACTGAACTCTGGCAATCTATCGGCTTTTCTGATGCGCATACCCTTGCCGCTGTCGGAGGCTATGGGCGTGGTGAGCTTTTTCCCCATTCTGATGTGGATGTTCTGGTATTGCTTGGCACAAAGCCAGATGACGCCCTGAATGCCCAGCTGGAATCATTCATCCAGCAGTTATGGTCTTTAGGACTGACCATCGGGCATAGTGTTCGGACATTGGACGAATGCATCGAGGAGGCTGCCAACGACATCACTATCCAGACCAGTCTGCTTGAAGCCCGCTTCATCACGGGTAACCGAGACCTGTTCAATGAAATGCGCGTCCGATACGATGAGGAGATGGATCCTCAGGCGTTTTTCATTGCAAAGATGCTGGAAACCCAGCAGCGCCATCGGAAATTCGGGGATACACCTTACAGCCTTGAACCGAACTGCAAGGATGGTCCGGGCGGTCTGCGTGACCTGCATGTCATCCTGTGGGCGGCAAAAGCCGCCAAACTGGGTTTCTCATGGAAAGAACTGGCTGACAAAGGACTGCTGACGGCATCTGAAGCACAGCAGCTGCAGAAGAAAGAGCGGGCTTTCAAGGATATCCGCATCCGTCTGCATATCCAGGCAAGGCGCGAAGAAGACCGCCTGCTGTTTGATATGCAGATGCCGATTGCCGAGACTTTCGAATTCAAGAAAAACGGGGAACTCCTAGACCGACGCGCCGCCAGTGAATACATGATGCAGCGCTATTACCGCGCAGCACATTCTGTCCAGCAGTTGAATATGATTGTGCTACAGAACCTGCAGTCACGGTTGTTCCCAAAACCTCAACTGCCAATCAAGATCAATGAGCGCTTCAATGAAGTGAATGGCCTGTTGGATATTGCCTCAGACGATGTGTTCCAGCGGTATCCTTCTGCGATTCTGGAAGCGTTTTACCTGCTTTCCCAGCGTGCTGACCTGAAAGAGATGACTGTCCGCACAGTTCGGGCGATGTGGCATGCGCGCGTGAACATCGATAAGGATTTCAGGAACAATCCAGAAAACCATGCCCTCTTCCTGAAAATCATGCAGTCTGAGCGTTTTGCTGTCCGTGCGCTGGACCATATGAACCAGTTGGGTGTCCTTGGACGCTATCTGCCGAATTTCGGGAAGATTGTCGGTCAGATGCAGTATGACCTCTTCCATCAGTTCACCGTTGACCAGCACACCATGAAGGTTCTGGGCAACCTGCTCAACTTCTCGTTGGTCCGCTATGCCCATGAGAACCCACTCTGCAGCCGTCTGATGAATGGTTTTGACCGGCGGTGGGTGCTTTATGTTGCGGCACTGTTCCATGATATTGCCAAAGGGCGAGGCGGCGACCATTCGACATTGGGCATGGTGGATGCAAGGCGTTTCTGTACCCAGCATGGCATGAGTGAGGAAGATACCGAGCTGGTGGTTTTCCTGGTCAAGGAGCATCTGTCTTTCTCGCTGTTTGCCCAGAAGCGCGATCTTTCTGATCCAGATGTCATCAATGAGTTCGCCTCGATTGTCAAAGATGAGCGCCATCTGACCGCCCTGTATCTGCTGACGGTGGCAGATATCCGTGGCACTGATCCAAATATCTGGAATGCCTGGAAAGGCAAGCTGATGGAAGACCTGCTGTACCAGACCCGGCGTGTCCTGGGCGGCGAAGAGATTTCTGTCGATAATGAGCTTGAGAAACGCCAGAAAGAAGCCAAGGCGACCCTGCGGTTATATGGCCTGCCTGAATCTTCCCACGAGAGCTTCTGGAAACAGCTGGATATCGTCTATTTCCTGAGAAATGATGCCTCGGATATTGCGTGGCATACCCGCAATCTTTTCTGGCGCGCTGACACGCAGGACCCTGTTGTGAAATGCCGCCTGTCGCCTATCGGTGAGGGACTTCAGGTAACGGTCTATATGCAGGACCGCCCTGACCTGTTCTCATGGATCTGCAGTTATTTCGACCGCAAGAATTTTGCGATTCTGGATGCGAAGATCCATACAACGAAGCAGCGCTATGCCCTGGATACTTTCCTGGTGACACGTCAGGGATTCGAGAAGAATTACCGCGATATCATCTCGCTGGTGGAACACGACCTGACAGAACTGTTGAGCAAACCAGGTGAATTACCTGCACCATCTGTACCGAAATTCTCACGAAAATCGCGTATTTTCCCTGTATCTCCTTCCATCGATCTGCGGGAGGATTCCGGCAACCGCTTTGTTCTGAGTATCATCGGCAACGATTACCGTGGCCTGCTGTATGCGGTTGCACGTGTGTTCAGCAAACACCATATCACTCTGCATGCAGCGAAAATCATGACGCTCGGCGAGCGCATCGAAGACGTTTTCCTGATTGACGGGGATGTCCTGCAGAATCCACGCCAGCAGATCCAGTTTGAACGAGACATGATGGATGTCCTGAGCCGCCGTTGAGCAGTCAATTTTTTATGAGTAGTGATTATGAGTGAACCTGTCCGTCTTTCAAAACGTATGTCCGAACTGGGTATCTGTTCCCGCCGAGAAGCCGATGTGTGGATCGAGCGTGGCTGGGTACGTGTGGATGGTGAGGTTGTCTCACAGCTGGGCAGCAAGATACTGCCATCCCAGAAGATCACCGTGGACAAAAAGGCTTCTGACGAACAGGCACAGCGGGTGACCATCCTGATCAACAAGCCTGTCGGTTATGTCAGTGGACAGGCAGAGGATGGCTATGAGCCTGCTGTTGCACTGGTGAATGCAGACTCCCATTGGGAAGAAGATAAATCAAAAATCCGTTTCAAGCCTTCACAGAAGCGTTGACTGGTTCCTGCCGGCAGACTGGATATTGATTCGGTCGGTCTGCTGGTGCTAACGCAGGACGGCAGAATTGCCAAGAAGCTGATTGGTGAGGATTCCACAACAGACAAGGAATATCTGGTGCGTGTGCGTTACCAGAAACCGGGGCGTCTGCCTGACAAAGACCTGCAGCTGCTGCGCCATGGGCTGAAACTGGATGGACAGCCCCTGAAACCTGCGAAAGTGGAGTGGCAGAACGAGGATCAGCTGCGGTTCACGCTGACTGAGGGGAAAAAGCGCCAGATCCGCCGTATGTGTGAAGCGGTCGGGCTGAAGGTGATTGGGCTGAAACGTGTCCGTATCGGCAAGGTCAGACTGGGCGCACTGCCTCCCGGCAAATGGCGCTACCTGAGACCCGATGAGAAATTCTGATACTGTCTAGATGGCAACCAGACCAATCTGGTTGCCATTTCTTTTGCTCTTAACAGCCTTCTTCTGCATCGTCTTCTTCAAATGCATCGTTGAAGCCGAAGCAGTCCAGATCCAGCATCCGCATTGGATAAAGGATGCCATCGAGATGGTCACATTCATGCTGTGCGACACGGGCATGGAATCCATCGACATCCCGTGAGAATTTATTGCCCATGACATCGTATGCCTCGATACGGACCTTGGTGTATCGAGGTACTGCGCCCCGCATACCGGGGATGGAAAGACAGCCCTCCCAGCGTTCATCGAACTCATCGGTCAGCGGTGTGAGTTTTGGATTGATGAGAACAGTTGCAGGTACCGCATCCATGTTTTCTGGGTGGTAGTTTTCGTCGTATCCAAAGACAACGACTCGTTTGAGCACACCAATCTGTGGTGCTGCCAGCCCTGCCCCATCGGTATCTTTCATGG